>NZ_JAEFCE010000065.1:0-26844 GCF_016406055.1 Vibrio sp. IB15 | reverse complement strand
AGACTCGCTACCCAATTAATCGCAAAGCAGCTCCGCTTAAGTGAACTACATTGCGGTTATCGGCGAGCCTTACCGCGATTTTGGTGAATCTTGAGCTTTGCTTTCATTTTTCGCTTTTCTGCTGAACGGCTTTTACTACGACCACCTCGCTCAGGTGACACATCTTGCTCGGGGCTAGGTTCAAAGCCCTTTAGCCACTCTTGAGGTAGACGTGTATCGAGTAGTCGCTCAATTGCGCCCAGCAAGTACGCTTCATCGTGGCTCATAAGAGAAATTGCAAGGCCACTATTACCCGCACGGCCTGTACGACCAATACGGTGCACATAGTCTTCCGCTTTGTAAGGCATATCGTAGTTCACCACTTGTTCAAGCTGCTGAATATCGATGCCACGGGCAGCAACATCGGTTGCAATCAATGCTCTTACTTTACCTGATTTAAAATCGTCGAGGGCTTTTTGGCGAGCACCTTGGCTTTTATCACCATTGATTGATGCCGCTTTAATCCCGTCTAGCTTAAGCTCTTTAACCAACGCATCAGTGCCCTGCTTAGTCTTGGTGAAAACCAATACTTGTTGCCAATTGTTTGAGCCAATTAAGTACGCCAGTAGTTCGCTTTTACGCTTTTTATCGACTGGGTAAACCATCTGCTTAACTGTCTCAGCAGTGCTGTTAGTTGGTGTTACTTGGATTTCACTTGGTGACTGCATCATACGATGTGCAATCGCCTTAATCTTGTTATCAAACGTTGCTGAGAAGAACAGAGTTTGACGAACCTCGTTCATACGCGAAAGAATGCGTTTAATGTCGGGCATGAAGCCCATATCTAGCATGCGGTCCGCTTCATCAAGAACCAATACTTCTGTTTGGCTTAACATGATGTTTTTAGTAAACATGTGGTCAATCAAACGTCCCGGTGTCGCGACTAAAATGTCAGCGCCTTGACGAAGGTTATCAGTTTGAACCTTCATACTTACACCACCGTAAGCTACAACCACCTTGAGATCGGTACCTTTTGCATAACTGGTTACGTTATCAAACACCTGTTGTGCAAGCTCACGGGTTGGCACTAAAACCAAAGCTCGAACCAGTTTAGGATTTGGAATTACATTATCTTTAGTAGCAAGTAATCTTTGAATAATTGGCAAGCCAAAAGCCGCCGTTTTACCTGTACCCGTTTGAGCACCAGCCAGTACATCTTTACCCTCTAAAACCAAAGGAATCGCTTGTTCTTGAACACTGGTTGGAGCCGTGAAGTTCAGCTCTTCTAGCGTAGCAAGTAGGTGATCAGACAATCCTAATTGATTAAAAGATTTGGTAGATTCAGACATAATAAGATGCTCAAAGATTAAATAGGCGCGGATTGTAGCAAACCTACATTACGCTGTTTACCTTTCCTTTTGATTTTTCTTCAATTGAAGCGTATTAAACTCACTCGCTTCTTTTAAAACCATAGGATAAAGCTCATTAAAGTGACACTGCAACGTATCATAATGGTTTTCCAAGTCAGCGTAGCACGCTTTTAGCATGCCAAGCTTTGGCCTTCTCAACGCCATTCGCTGTAACACCATTTCAATGGACTCCATATCCTGGTAACTCTCCAACCAGCGTTGTTCTGCCATTTTCTGATGAATGACCACAAAGCTTTCCGGCCAATGAGGTTCTTGATGATCAAATATTTGTTGATGGCTATCGAGACAAAAATGCTCTAGTGATTGCTTAGAAAAATTGGCCCAATGATTGGCTAAACAGTGATCCCAGAATACATCGAGTGCGATAGGTGCAAAGCGTTTCGTTTGATTTGAAAAGAGTGATTTAGCTGAACGAGAAACATCGTGCCTGTCTGTATAGCTGTCTACAAACCGATGAAGTCGAATGCCATCAGAAAGCGAATCTGAATAGTGTTTATTTGGGTTGCCTTTCACAAAATCACCTAACAAGTTTCCTGCTAGGTTGCTGTTACAGTATTTGGCGATATGAAGGTGTGCGAGAAAGTTCATTGGACCTCATTAAAGTGTCGAGAACTAAGTAACATGGTAAACGTACTTGTTTATCTTCGCGAACTTTAATGAGGGTAGCTTTTGGTATGACGAGTGAGAGAATCAGATTTGCTCAGTATAAGAATTGAAATGAAACGTTAGTTAGAAGATGGAAAAAGTACTTCAGCTAACTGTTTAACTGTCTGTTCGTAGTCAGATAAATCAATGCCAATTTCCATAGCATCTAACAACTCTAGACTTTCGTCATTTAAAGATTGGTCACTCATAGTGCCCCCTCTATTCCTTGATGTGGACGTTATGTCCAATTAACCAGTGCACCATCTTGGACTTATATTATGTCACTTTGATGAACGCACTCTACTCTACCCATTCCATATTTATAGCTTGAAGCTACTCGCGATCATTAACGGTTATCTACGTTAAAGGGGTATACGCGAACGACATATGTACTGCCACCATACATTAAGTACAACAAATTACTCTAATTATTTTGAAGCCGATCATGGTCAAACGTTTGCTCACCTCGTTTTTTGCACCTCAACAATATAAATGTAAACATTAATTTACATTGGATATTTTAAATTACATTAACCGTTGCAATTGGAATTAAACTCAATCAGAATACTCCAAAATCGAGATATTCTTTGGGTTTATGCGCTTAAGCTAGAAGAATTACAATGAAAACACACCCTAACGTAAAGAATTATATACAATGAATAAATCAAAGGTTTTTGGTAGTACTTTGATCATTGCTGGCACAACAATTGGTGCCGGCATGCTCGCTCTTCCTCTTGCTTCTGCAGGTATTGGCTTTTCAACTTCACTTTTCTTGATGCTTGGTTTATGGGCACTAATGGCATTTACAGCGTTATTAATGGTGGAGCTACACCAATTCGTTGAATCTGATGCCACCCTACACACTTTGGCTCACACGATTTTAGGAACAAAGGGAAAGTGGATTGCGAGCTTCGCAGTTATGTTTCTATTTTACGCACTGTGCGCCGCTTACATCGCAGGCGGTGGTGCGCAGTTTAATCAACGAATTGCCGACATCGCAGGAATTGAGCTCAATGGCCAAGTGACGACTTTGCTGTTTACATTGTTGGTGGCTGGTGTTGTAACTATTGGTACGCACAGTGTTGATAAGGTTAACCGTGTATTATTTGGGCTAAAACTGGTCGCGATGGTTTTGGTTCTGAGCTTCTTAGCACCTAACATCACTTCTCAATACCTATTAAGCATGCCACTACAGCAAGGTCTGATTGTTGCGGCAATTCCAGTCGTGTTCACCTCTTTCGGCTTCCACGGCAGTATCCCTTCTATCGTAAGATACCTTGATGGTGATGTACGCTCTCTACGCAAAGTTATGATTGTAGGTTCCGCGTTACCTTTAGTTATCTACATTTTTTGGCAAGGCGTTACTTTAGGTGTTGTGAGCCAAGAGCAGTTACTTTCTGACACTAGCTTGGGTGCACTTTTGGTATCGCTGTCGCAAACTGTGCATCAATCAAATCTAAGTGTGATCGTCGGTGTGTTTGCCGATCTCGCTCTTCTTACGTCTTTTATCGGTGTTAGCTTGGGTCTGTTCGAATTTATGGGCGACTCATTAAGCAATAAACTAGGCAGTGCAAAACGAGTAAAGACTGCCGTTATTACTTTCTTACCACCGCTCGGCTTTGCGCTATTTTACCCACAAGGCTTTATCATGGCTTTGGGTTACGCAGCCATCGCACTTTCTGTATTAGCTATTCTTTTACCTACTGTCATGGTCTACAAAGTACGCTACACAGATTTCACTATTGCGACTAACGGCTCACAACCTAATTACCAAGTTTTGGGCGGGAGCAAAGCACTGTTTTTAGCGGGTGGCGTTGGTGTATTTATCATTGCAATTCAAACCCTTATATCTGTAGGGTTATTACCGTCACTCGGCTAATAAAGCAATTCACTAATGATATGGGCGATCAAGCTCTCATTTATGGAATGTCTATATCATTACTTTTCACAATTACTCAGCGTACATCACATTTTTATTGAAGTCGGTTATTTAGAGTCCACGGTAAAGGATTTACCGTGGAGTTTTTATGAAAGAAGTACAATTTCGAACGATAGACAAACTGTTTATCAAAATGTCTATTAACGACAAATTTTGGGTTATTTTCTTAATCTTTCTCGCCGCTGTGGCAAGCTTGTCAGGCTTAAATTACGTTAGTAAAGTGGAATATATTAACGCTAGTGCAAAGCATCAAGCCGAGTATAAACTCCAAGGCATTTTGTCAGCATCAGACAACCCTACTAACGTGAGTGGCATTACTCAACAACCTCGTCCACAACAAACTACGATTTCAAATAATGGTGTTGTGACTGCAACGGCAATCGCTAATGATGGCAATTATTACTCATTAACCGTTTCTAACAACGAAATTCAAAACCAAAAGCAGCAAGCACTGTACACCTTATTACTCAGCTTTTTATGGTGTGTGCCTTTTGGTCTTTTCTGCTACTGGGTCGCTACTTTCTTGGGTGGTGCACTTTGGGTACTTTACACAACCACTCAAAAGATTGGTGACGGTGATTTAACCTCACGACTCGGCTTCCACCCTGGACGCGATGAATTCGGTACGATCGGCTGCGCACTAGATCGTTCAATGGATACGTTGTCGGAGCTTGTTAACAATGTTAATCATAGTGCTGCAACACTTAGTGAAACCTCTTCTTCCTTCGAAGCTGAGATGAAACGCAGCGAAACACAAATCATGAGTCAGAACGCTTCTCTAGATTCTGTTGCAACGGCTATGGATCAGATGACGGCTTCAGCGAATGAAGTGTCTAACATTTCCGCACGCTCTACCGAGCAAACTGAGCAAGACGCACAACAAATCAATGACAGCCACGCTAAAGTTCAGCAAGCTATCTCAGAGATCACTACACTTTCCTCTTTGATTGAGCAAACCTCTTCTTCAGTAACAAGCCTGAACGTTAACACTAGCCAAATTAATGAAGTTATCACCACAATTAACGCGATCTCAGAGCAAACAAATCTGTTAGCACTCAACGCAGCGATCGAAGCCGCTCGTGCTGGAGAACAAGGTCGAGGGTTTGCAGTTGTTGCCGATGAGGTAAGAACGCTTGCAAGCAGAACTCAGTCTGCCACGGTAGAAATCCAAGCGATGATTGAGCGTTTGCAACAAGAGAGCCGAAATATCGCTAAGATCACTGAGCAAACGGTCGACCAAGCACAAACTAGCAGCCAGTTGATTTCTAATATCGGTGAAGACGTAAACTCAATTGCTGACTCCGCACAAGCGCTAATGGACATGAGTATTCAAATCGCCACATCTGCTGATGAGCAAAGCAACGTAGCGAATACCATCGCGGCAGAGCTCAATGACATTCGCAGTCAATCCGATGTAATAAAAGAAGTCGCTCAAAACTCATCGAACGGTGTATCAAAGCTAACGGACGCATCGATTACCCTATCTCAGACATTAGCGAGATATCGCACTTAAGCTAACTAAGATAAGCGTCATGGCGCTGGAAAATAACAATCGCCAGCTTCTGAACTAGGAAAAATTTAAAGCAAACTAAAAAGGACTCGCTATGAGTCCTTTTTAATAAAATCCGCCAATGTCATTACATTTACCATGGTTACTAACGATGAGATTATCATTACCATGAAGCAAGTCGCAAAGGAGAGAATATAAGGGAGCAAAACTGTCTAATAAACGAGCTTAGGAGTAATCTAGCTATACGGGTCTTTTTTCGCTTACCCTCTTGCTGCAGGTGACACATAATGAATAAAACAGAAGCACCAAACACCGAAGACGTGACATGCCCTTTATGCCAACATGACGAATATCTACTCTCAGAAAGTGGAGAGAAGTTTACTTGCGCATCCTGCGGATTTCACACAAAACAATTTAGTAAAGTACTCAGCCTTCAATTGGGCGTTAAGCCACCAAAGCTGCAGAGCTCGGTTTATCACCACTGGAGCAGTGCTTGCCATTAATCCAAACGGAAATTTCTTCCAAACTATAGATATCCTGAGCCGCCAGCTCTGCTGTGTCGGCTTTTGGGTCACCACTTAATGTCTCATCTACATTCGGTCTTAATCTGAACGACTGAATACCCGCTCTTACACCTGCTTCAATACCTTTCAAGGTATCGTCAACATAAATACACTCATTAGGTAAAAAACCCATATTCATTGCGGTATACATGATCAAGTCTGGCTCTGGTTTCCAGCTGTTTGCATCAAACGCCGAAAACACTTTCCCTTTAAAGTCATCAAGCATACCTGTCATTGCGAGAGAAGATTCAACTCTAGATTTCGGTGCATTAGAAGCAATACAAAATTCGATGTCTTGATGTTTGAGGAATTCAATCAGTTCGATAGCGCCATCCATCGGTTTCAAGTGACGTTGGAACAAGGCTTCTAATTCAGTGCGATATAAAGGTTCAAGTGTATCAATGGAGATGGATAAACCAAGACGAGCCTGCGTGTCCATTAAAATATCGGCTAGCTTCCCGCCTTGAAAGTGAGCGTAGCAGTCATTGAGGTTTAGGTTGGCCCCAAACTCGCTGAAGACATTGACTAAGGCTTGGCAGCACAGCTTTTCACTGTCGATAAGCGTGCCATCGCAATCAAATATCACACATTTAGTCTGTTCTAACCGCATAGTTCTCTCACTCAGATTCAATCCAAGTTTTATCCTATAGGGTTCTTTCAAAGTGAGGGATGACTGAGGTAACAGTTTACGGATGCATGCTTATTTCTCTTCGCAAAATATGCTGCAGATCACCTTATGAGTCGCCATAAGCAACAGTTTTCATCAAATTATCAACAGGCTCACAGTATCAATGCCTGAAAGCTTTACAAACAACTGAAGTTAATAGGAGAAAATATAAATCTTAGAATACAGAAATCGTTGTGCGAAGTATTAACTGACAGCCGACTCTTCATCGACTTTGGGTTTCCCTTCTACCTTGAAGCTATATTCAAAAGCTGCAGTGTCAGGATAAGTATCACGTATCGCGACAAACTCAGGCAAATGTTTTAGAAGTAATCGAGTGAGTTGTGGGTCGAATTGATAACCACATTCACGTTCGAATAAATCAACAACCATATCTAAAGACCATGGCTCTTTGTAACAACGTGCGCTCAGCAACGCATCAAATACATCCGCGACCGCAGTAATACGAGCAAATAAGTGGATTTCTTCACCCGACTTACCATTTGGATAACCGGCGCCGTCCCAAAGCTCATGATGTTCATTGGCAATAATCGCCGCTAGGTTGGTAATATCACCCGCTCCGCTCTTCAATAAATTATAACCTGCAGTGGTATGAAGCTTCATTACCTCCCACTCTTGCTCGGTTAGCTTACCCGGTTTGTCGAGAATAGACTCTGGAACCGAGATCTTACCGACATCGTGCATTGGGCTGATGATCTCTATCATCTCGACTTCGCGGTGACTCAAACCGCTGTGCTTGGCTAAGAATGCTGACAACTTAGCCACGCGTTTAACATGATTGCCTGTCTCGCCTGAACGTGTCTCAATGGCTTCACCTAAGACATGAATCATCTCTTTTTGTACATTTAACGTCTGTTTTTGCAGCGCTAGAATCCGTTTGTTCTTTTTGGCTAACTCTTTTTTCTGACGTAAGGTGATAAATTGCATCACGATAATCAAACTCAAGCCTGCGATTACCATGGTTACGCCCAACAGCAACTGGAAGTTCTTACGTATGAAAGATGAAGGTTCGTTAATGAACCGAATCTTCTGGAAGTGTACTTTCACGTAATCCGAACTTTTTCATCGCATCGTAATTGAATACAAAACGTATGTTATCACCGGGTACTAACGAGCTTTTAAAACCAAGTGGGACGTACTTATCCAATGCATCGACCGCTTGTTCACCCATACTTTGTGAATGATTCACATATCCGCCAAGAACATCCCCAAGAATGTAAAACTGCCAAAGTGCGAATACGGGTGCAGCGCTCGCCTGAGATATGGTTTCTGCAATTTCGGTATAAGAATGGTAAACACCTTGCGTCAATTCGGTGTTGTAGTGACTAATCAGCACTGCATCATCGGGAGAGATATTTTTCAAATACTCACCCGCCTGTTCTAAAGCTTGATTGCTGATTTCCACAAGATTGATTTGTGGATAACCCGCCATGACTTTATGAACTTCTTTACGGATTAGTTGAGACGTGACACTGTAATCATTTACAAAGTATAAGTTCTTGATATTTGGACGTAGCTGAGAAATAAGCTCGATATTAATATCAATATGATCATTCTCATAAAGCACAGTCGCTTTGTCGCTCACGGTGTACATGTCTGTGTTTAAGTCATTAATACCAACGGCAACAACAGGTGTTGAACGATCTATGATTGCACCTAGTGACTCAAGGAAATTAGCGGCATTATCATCAGTCGCGATAACCCCATCAAACTCATAACCTGAATATTTTGCTTCGAAGTAATCCACGAGAGAGTCTTAGTAGTCTTGGTTATGAATACGTTTAGTATCTAAATACTCGATAGAGAGTTTTACTTCGCCATGGGATTGCTTGAACGCGTTATCGATCCCCTTTTGGAAATCTGCGGTCCATTGATAGGAAGGTTCGTAGGAGTGTAATACTAGGACTTGTTTAACATCCCAGTCGTTAGCATAAAATGCAGGAGAAAAAGCGCTAACACACAATACAGCGATTGAGATCAATAGCTTGTACATACCGAACCCTTTTTAAAAGACGGCGCACTGTACTCAGATTAACGCTTTCTCAAAGAGTCATTAGTTCTCGAACACTACTTTATAGGTATAATCTTGATCTTGAGCCCAAAAATCATGTAACTGTTTAGCAAACCCGACAATATTTTGATCGTCTTGGTTAACAATATCTGATATTAGCAGCTCATCGTCACTTGCCGTTACAATAGCACTCGCCACCACATCACCGCTTTTAGTACCTACATACAATTCATGTTCATCAGACAGCATGATTTGGCTTAAGAATTCTAGGATGTTCGCTCTTTCCGCTTCATCCTGATAAGCGCTAGCTTGGTTTAGAGAGAAAAGAACCGTCAGTTTGTGAAAATCTACTTTATGCAGTTCGTCAATTTGTGAGGGCGTTTGGTCTTGCGGGAGAAGTTGGTAAGTCTTTTGGGAAAGCTGGCTCTTATAGATATCTAGACCTAAAAGGCTTTCTTTCGCGGGGTAAGCAATATCAAGCTGGCTAAACAGCCACTGATTCTTCTTTAATGCGATTTCAGGTATTTCGTTATTCATTCTTTTAGTACCTACAGTTAGTATCCCCAAATATCACAGTTATTTGGCAGACATACGGTCGGCTGAGGCGCCGAGCTACATGCAGAGAGCATACATAGCATCACTAAGGCCAACAAGTACTTTAAATGCTTCATATTTTTCATTATCCAACAACATCCTTTAAGAACTTAACGAAAAGCTCTACACTCGTATTCAAGCTTTCAATTTTCTTATAGTAAACAGAACTATACAAATAAAAAGGACTTCTTATGAAAAAAGCCTTAATAGCAGCCGGTATCATTACAATGTTAGCAGGTTGTTCGGACAACGAGGTTGGCGACGTATCTTTAGGTTTCTTCACAATGAAGGACATTAAGATGTCATCTTTAGACGATGACAAAATCCCGGGCGTAACGTGTCACATCGCTTCCATCGAAGCGAACCTGAGTCTTTCTGATCCAAGTGATAGCTCTATTTCTTGCCGCCAAACGGGTGAAATCACGCCTGACATGATCGCGCAGATTGATAAAAGTAAATCTGGCGAAGTGGTATTCAAGCAGTCGAAAAGTATTTTCTTCAAAACCATGAAAGTTCGCCGTATTTACGACGCAGAAAACCAATCCCTACTCTACTTGTCTTACACCACTAAAGAGACTGAAGGTAGCTTCAAACACAGCCTATCTACTGTTCCTCTATGGGGTACAGCCGCTTACGTTGATCCAGCAACACTCGTACCAACAGAATAATCAATACGAATCACCTGTACAGACATTGTGCAGGTGATTCAAAATGTAATAAAAATGAAAGAAACAGAAACAAAATGTGATATCATGCGGCAAAATTTTTTCACTGTATTTTTCATATGAAGTTTCCTGGACAGCGTAAATCTAAGCATTACTTTCCAACTCACGCACGTGATCCGTTGGTCAACCAAATTCAACAAACACCTAAACTGCACCGTGCAACGATTGTTGGTGTAGGTCAAACCATTGTTGATATCGAAGCCCGTGTTGACAGTGCGTTCCTTGATAAATATGAGCTGAGTAAAGGTCACTCGCTGGTATTGGAAGAAAGTAAAGCTGATGCGCTGTATGAAGAGCTTGTAGAGCGCGGTTTGATTACGCATCAATACCCTGGCGATACTATTGGCAACACACTGCACAACTATTCCGTACTTGCAGACAGCAAATCCGTACTGCTTGGCGTAATGTCTAAGAAAATTGAAGTTGGCTCATTTGGTTACCGTTACCTTTGCCGCACTTCTTCTCGTATGAACCTAAACCACCTACAAACAGTAGATGGTCCAATTGGTCGTTGTTACACGCTAATTACTGAAGATGGCGAGCGTACGTTTGCGATTAACGAAGGACACATGAACCAGCTGCTTCCGGAGAGCATTCCTGAGAAAGTGTTCGAGAAAGCATCGGCTCTAGTCGTTTCTTCGTATCTAATGCGCGGTAACCCTGAAGATCCAATGCCAAAAGCGGTACAAAAGGCGATTGAATATGCGAAAGCGCACAACGTGCCTGTTGTTCTAACACTTGGTACTAAATACGTGATCGAAGGTAACGCTGAATGGTGGCAAGAATACCTGAAAGAGAACGTAACTATCGTTGCGATGAATGAAGACGAAGGTGAAGCGTTAACAGGCGAAAAAGATCCACTTCTTGCGGCGAACAAAGCACTAGAATGGGTTGACTTAGTACTGTGTACTGCTGGTCCAATCGGCCTTTACATGGCAGGTTACACAGACGAGCTAGCAAAACGCGAAACTACACTTCCACTGTTACCAGGCAATATCCCTGAGTTCAATAAATACGAATTCAGCCGTGCTATGCGTAAACAAGACTGTGAAAACCCGGTTAAAGTGTACTCTCACATTGGTCCATACCTTGGTGGTCCATTAGAGATTAAGAACACTAATGGTGCGGGTGATGGCGCGCTTTCTGCTCTGCTACATGACATGGCAGCAAACAGCTACCACTTCGTTAACGTACCAAACTCAGAGAAACACGAACACACGTGTCTAACATACTCTTCACTGTCTCAGATTTGTAAGTATGCAAACCGCGTAAGCTACGAAGTGCTAACACAGCACTCACCTCGCCTTTCTCGTGCACTACCAGAACGCGAAGATAGCTTAGAAGAAACATACTGGGACCGTTAATCGCGCATCTGTCGCGTGACTAATACTGTCATTTAAAAGGGGCTGCGATATGCAGCCCCTTTTGTATTTAAAGTGGATGTGAGCGTAATTCGAACCCACTCAATCGAATATTTGGCTCATTTAAGATTTGATCTCGCGCAATGACTCTTCAGATCTGTTATCTTCCAGCACATAATCGGTGTGGTTTGCCTTTACTTAGCAAATTTATGCAGTACCATCGCCACGCAAACGTTTACGCACCACCTTTCGGTTCTGATATAAGGATAAAATATGCTGTCTGATATCGATATTTGTCGTTCAACACTCCTTAAAAACATTAGTGAGGTTGCTAAGCAAGCCGGCCTACAAGAACAAGAACATCAGCCCTTGGGGCAATTTAAATCAAAGGTGTCTCTAACATCACTCGAACGCCTATCTCAAAAGCCAGACGGAAAGCTGGTTGTCGTGACAGCAATTACACCAACACCACTTGGTGAAGGAAAGACCGTGACGACTATCGGTTTAGCACAAGGGTTGGCGAAGATTAACCAATCAGCAATGGCGTGTATTCGCCAGCCTTCAATGGGCCCTGTATTTGGTGTGAAAGGTGGTGCTGCTGGAGGTGGTTATTCTCAAGTTGCCCCTATGGACGAGTTGAACCTCCACCTAACTGGTGACATCCACGCTGTGACAGCCGCTCATAACCTTGCCTCTGCAGCTATTGATGCACGCTTGTATCATGAACAGCGTGAAGGCTTACAAGCATTTGAAACTCGCTCAGGGTTGAAAGCACTGGATATAGACCCTAGCAGGATCGTTTGGCGACGTGTACTTGACCATAACGACCGCGCGTTACGTATGATTACCGTGGGTAAAAACGAAACGGATAAAACGACAAACGGCTACGAACGCGAAGATGGATTTGATATCTCAGCCGCCTCAGAGCTTATGGCTATTTTAGCACTGGCCGATGACCTGCAAGATTTACGTAAACGCATTGGTCGTGTCGTACTGGCATACAACAGACAAGGTAAGCCTTTAACAGCAAATGACTTTGATGTTGCCGGTGCAATGACAGTAACAATGAAAGACTCTATCGAACCAACCTTGATGCAGACACTTGAAGGCTTACCAACGCTTATACACGCAGGTCCTTTTGCGAATATTGCTCATGGTAACTCTTCGATTATTGCAGATAAGATCGCACTGAAACTCAGCGACTTCGTTGTAACTGAAGGTGGATTTGGTTCAGATATGGGCTTCGAAAAAGCCTGTAATATCAAAGTTAAAGCATCTGGTAAGAAGCCCGATTGCGCGGTAGTCGTAGCGACATTGCGTGGACTAAAGGCGAACTCTGGTTTGTATGATTTGAGACCAGGAACACCACTACCCGATTCGCTCTTCAGTGACGACATCGATAGGTTGGTCGCTGGCTTTGAAAACCTAAAGTGGCATATCAATAACGTTAAGCAATACGGTGTGCCTACCGTAGTAGCGATCAACCGCTTCCCGCAAGATTCACAACAAGAACTCGACACATTGAAACAGATGATTACAGAATTCGATAGCAACGTCGCTGTTGAAGTCAGTGAAGCATTTGGCCAAGGCGGTGACGGCGTAACTAAACTTGCACAAGCGGTTGTTAAATC
Organism: Vibrio sp. IB15; assembly: GCF_016406055.1. NCBI lineage: Bacteria > Pseudomonadati > Pseudomonadota > Gammaproteobacteria > Vibrionales > Vibrionaceae > Vibrio > Vibrio sp. IB15. The sequence continues at coordinate 13,771 of NZ_JAEFCE010000065.1, read as the reverse complement.
ATGCCAAAATGACGGTGACTTTAAATGCCTTTACCAAACAGGCCAAAGCTTAGAAGAGAAACTCATGGCGGTTGCTGAAATCGGTTACGGTGCCGCGAGTATTACACTCTCCCCGAAAGCGAAGCAGCAGTTGGCTGAGTTTAAACAACACGGCTATCAAGATCTGTCGGTATGCTTAGCTAAAACACCACTCTCTATTTCAACGGAAGCACATATCAAAGGCGCACCAAGCCAATTTGACGTACCGGTAAGAGAACTAAAACTGTGTGCGGGTGCGGGTTTTATTTACGCTTTATGCGGCAATGTAATGACCATGCCTGGGTTGCCAGATAAACCGGCGTTCATGTCGTTAGATATTGATAGTAATGGAAATATTGTTGGCCTTAGTTAGGCAAATTTATCCAGATAAATGTCGAAATATCGGGATTTAACCGCCTCGTTTTTCGGAGCACTATTCTATATTGAGCAATCATTTTATCGTTAAGTGATTGCTCATTAATCAAGTCAAGGTGCACAAAGTTGCACTAAAACCACAGTAATATGCAGAGCTTGTTTTAAGTTCTGGGTCAAGATCACATTAAAAACCCTATAGAATATATAGTATTGCGCTGATTCTTTGAGGACAGTGATGAATACAAGTATAAAGAAACTAGTCAGCCAATTTCTGTGCACCGTGTTTGCCCTAGGATTAGTCCCTGCCCTCTATATCAACTCTGAATTCGACAGAGTCGAAGCCCAGCACTCGCTAAACATCAAACAATCTAGCCAAAACCAGATTGAGTACAGCTTTCACGAGCTCGCTGTCATTGTTGAACAAAGCTCTAACTCCGTTCCCTCTATAGCAGATTCCAAAACGTTACTTCGAGCAATTAAAGAGCCATCGGTCATTCACACGGAAGCTTTACAAGACTTGTGGGTAATGCTTGCCCGTGGCCAGAAGTACTATTCTCAATTACGCTATCTTGATTTAACCGGTAATGAAGTGTTCCGCATTAATTACAAAGATGGCCATGCTTCAGTTGTTCCGGAAAACGAACTCCAAAATAAATCATCACGTAGTTACTTCTCCGCACTTCAAGAACTTAAAATCGGTGAGGTCAGTACTAAAGGCATCGATCTTGAAGTCGAAAACGGTCAGATAGTTCGCCCGATGATTCCGGCACTGCGCATTATGTCACCTGTCGCTGACAACAATCGCATTATTGGTTACTTCATTGCCAACTTAAACATGCTAGAGATTTATAAACGCCTTCATTACCAAATCGGCGACTCCTCTGCTGTCCCAATCATTCTCAATAAGACTGGTCACATCATCATGGGGCCAGATCCTTCGCAGTCTTTCGGTCACGTTATTGAATCACGCTCAGGCCAAACTTATGCCAAGCTGTATCCTAAGCTCTGGTCTGCGATAAAAGACAACACATCTTCTAGTTACTTTGATGGTAAAAACTGGTATTTCCATGCTGATATCAGTCCCAAGATCAAGCAGTTTGAAGGCCCTATCTACATGGTACTTCATATAGAGAATCAGCAGTTTAATAGCCAGTACCAACGTGAGAACCACGCTATTGTCATACAAATCGTTACCCTCACGATTTTAATATCAATGATCTCAGCAGGTTTTGTACTGTGGAACAGAAACCATAAGAAGAACAGTATTGAAAGCCAGCTAGCAAAAGCCGCGATGAATTGCATGTCTGCATTGGTCATTACTGACAGTAATAATCGCATCATCAAGGTAAACCAAGAGTTTACCCGAGTTAGTGGTTACGAGTTAGAAGATGTAAAAGGCCGCCAACCCTCAATGTTTGCATCAGGGCGTTACAACCAAGAGTTCTACACCAAAATGTGGAGCGCTATTCAAAGGCAAGGCATGTGGGAAGGTGAAGTCGTCAACCGCCGTAAAGACGGGTCGTTGATTACTGAGATACTCCGCATCCAATCCATTAAAGATGCCAAAGGCTTAATCCAATTTTATGTCGCGTCATTTGTTGATATCAGTAAACACAAAGAGCTTGAGAACAAACTCAGAAACTTAAGTGAAAAAGATGCCTTAGCGGGATGCTGGAATCGCCGCAAGTTTGATCTGGAGTTGCGTGATGAATGCTCCCGTATTAACCGTTACCCTACCCTAGAACACTCTTGTTTGGCGATCCTAGATATCGATCACTTCAAACGCATAAACGATAGGTTTGGTCATGACTATGGTGATCGAGTGATTCAGACCGTTGCTCAAGTATTGCAACGTGAGTGTCGTGAAACTGACTTTGTCGCTCGCATTGGCGGTGAAGAGTTTGGCGTTATTTTGCCCCACACCACAACAGAAGAAGCTGACTACGTACTTAATAGACTGCGAATTGCGGTTAGCCTTGAGCTAGACAGTGTTGTTACCGTAAGTGCCGGTATCACCAACCTAACGAGCGATCCGGCTCTCAACTATAAATGTGCCGACTTGGCGCTATATGAAGCGAAAGCCGCGGGCCGTGATAGCGTATGTTTGTTCTTAGACACAGAGATGAGTGAAATCGCCTAGAATCCAAAGCGAAAGCGAGGCAACCTTCTTGGTTCAATAGCTATCAGTTTGGCGCAGGGTGAAACTCTAACTTATTCCCTTCAACCACGAGAATGCAATCCATCTGAGCAGCGTGCGCAGCTTGTTTACCAAGGTCCGTATCTTCAAATACCACACATTGCTTTGGCTCTAATCCCATACCAAAGCAAGCATCCAAAAACGTATCAGGGTTCGGCTTATGATTTTTGACGTCTGTAGCGGTAACTAGAATATCGAGCTTGCTAAGAATGTTCGTCTTTTCTAGAAGCTGCTCCGCACTCTTGCGCTGGCTTCCAGTACCAACTGCAATCTTTTTGCTACCTAGGTGTTCAAGCAACAAAGAGTGCGTACATGGGATGACATCTCCCTTTTCTTCAATCGCCGCAAATGAAGCCATTTTGAACGTTGACACAGCCTGAGGATCGAGAGACAAACCGTATTTACTGTTTACCTCACCAGCTATTTTGTAACTCGGCATACCGCCCAAACTATGTAACCAAGATGCTTCAAAATGAAAGCCGAACTCTTCAGCTGTCTTCTGCCATGCCTGTACATGCGCTGGCATTGTGTCGATCAACGTACCGTCCATATCAAAGATTAATCCCTCATATGCCGTTAAATCTATTTTCATTACTGCTACCACTCTTTAAGAAAGTTACTGATACCATAACCAATATTCAGTATTATGACGCCATATTACCGTTCAAAATGGAAGTTTATGTTACAAATATCTAACTCTGTATCCATTCAAGACTGGGAGATCCAGTTAACTGCGATCAGAGCTCAAGGTGCTGGAGGCCAAAACGTCAATAAAGTATCGAGTGCAATACACCTTCGCTTCGATATCAAGCACTCTACTCTACCCGATTTCTACAAAGAAAAGTTGTTAGCCTTCAAAGATAGCCGAATTACTAAAGACGGTGTGATTATCATTAAAGCTCAACAATATAGAACTCAGGAACAAAACCGAGAGGACGCGTTAGTACGCCTGAAAGAACTGATTTTAGAAGCGACAAAAGTTCAGAAATTACGAAGAGCCACTAAGCCTACACGTAGCTCGCAAAGAAAGCGTCTAGAGAACAAAAAACAAAGAAGTAACACCAAACAACTTAGAGGAAGAGTGAGCTAGCCGCTTCATTTCCCCTTGGTTCACCCATCACCAATGAAACAACTGCTCTACTCGGTTTACGCCCACTGTCCCCTCTCTATTTCGGTTTTTTGATCGATAAAATCAGCTTAATTAACAGCAGCCGCTCTTCACTAGTGAGTAAACGACTGACCGCGGCGACATCTTCAGCCGTCGCATGAGAAGCGCCTACTATATCCAGAACAACATCCAAATCTGTCACTTTTAGCGTTCTGGTTATTGAACGATATTGAGACATCTTAATATCTGCTTCACCGCGTTCGATTCGCTGATACGTTTTCAAACTCATACCTGCACTAGCCGCGAGCTTTTCTTGTGATAAATTCGCTCGCTTCCTGCGCTCAATCAGTGCCATGATTATCGGCTCTTGTGACATAGGGCTCTCTCCACTAGACAGTTATGACCTAATTTCAGCAAGAAGCAGACCATATTGACTTGCCCATGTTTACATAAGCCATCAAAGGCATATTATTCGAACCTTAAAAAACCTTACGTTTCATAAACCTTAACGCATAGGTCCGTGATATGTATTTAGGCGAATAAACTTGGTTTAACCAAGGATAGGAAATATTAGAAATTGCAAATTGCGAACAAGAAAGACGTCGAGTTGGAAATTGCGAATTATTACAAATTAGCGTTTCCTTGCATTAAGCAGACTTTGAATTCAAACACTACCCGTGCTGATATTATTGCAGTTCAGCACAGGCTTCTTACCTACAAAGAAGTGTTGTTACACGCAGAGATGCTTGATGATAAAGAGCTCAAACAGGCCTTTTCTGCGTTAAACCTTAATGAGAAAAGCGTGGCGAAAGGCGGTATTGTCAGTATCAATAACGCGATTAAAGAAATGGATGAAATAATCGAAAGGTACAGTAGGAAGACCAATTCGGTTTGAGTTATTACCCTATCGTTTATTCGTAACTTAGGTCAGTTAAGCATTGGTAAGACTTACTAGATCAAAGCCATCACAATAAGCCAAGAAACTCAGAAACAAAAAAGTCGACGTCATCATTCGATGAAACGTCGACTTATTCAAAGCCATCAACTTCTAGCGTTTAACCGCTTTTCTCACACCAGCGATCAACATTAGCATGCCTAATAAACCAAACGAAACGCTGCCACCACTGCTGCCAGAACCAGTTGACGCACTTGTACCAGCAACAGCAATGCGTTTTGCCTCTGTCGCGGTAAACTGAACAGTTTCTGAGCTATCAATTACACCGTTAGTTACATCGGTAATCCAGTCTTTATAATCAAAGATCTCTGTAAATACCGACGTTACGCCGAGTCCATCACCACACTTCCTAGGCCCAAAACTAGTTATGCCAACTTGCTCGTAAGTGGAACCGTTCTTCCAAAAGACTGGGCCACCTGAATCACCTTGACATGTGCCTCCGTACAGACCGTTATCCGGACCATTGCCGTTAAAACAAATCTGTTTGTCAGTAACTAAAGGACCAAACACCGCTTTACAATTGATTGTATCAACGTATGTCAAATCAACTTTTTGTAGCAAAGTGGTGTTATCTTCACCTGATTTTGTATTACCGTGCCCAACTGCAACAAAGTTGTTAGAGATGCTTCGATAAGTGTCAAAATCTGGAATTCGAGTTTCGGCAGATGAACTCAAACCAAGAGATGATTCTAACTTCAAAATAGCGATATCATTCGGTAGAAGATTAGCTTCAAGGTCTGAATAGTCAGTACGATAGTAAACGTCAGATACTCGAACTTTCTGGACACCACCACTTGGGAATAAAGAGGTATCTTGTAATTGTGGGACAACAACAGTGAATAATTGAGCATCTTCATCATCATAGATACAGTGTGCAGCCGTCAGTACATGATAGTTATCTAAAATCGTGGCTCCACAGTATTGTCCTATTGAGTAAACACCATCGTAATCAATACGATCAATAAACAAACTCGCCATTGAAGGGAAATCGCTTACTGATGCGTCGCTACCGTTAACGATATAAGGCGTTACACCAACATCAGGAGTCGGTTCAACCGCATTCTCTGTAGCCATAACACTTGATGAATAAATCAAAGGCGCTAAAAGACCTACAACGACTTTGTTTATAGGACTAATTGCTTGATTCAAATTCATAGATAACTCCTTGTAACACTTACAACTTATTTATAATGCGAATAGTTCCCAACAATAACATGCTATGGCTTTCAGTATAGCGTGTTTTTGCAACCTCAATACGACATTTTTTAAACATGACAACGAAAAATGACAGGATACTGATAGCCGAAGATCCAATCAAAACAAAAAAGCCTACCATTAAACATCCCTAAAAAGAGAAGCTAACAATAGGCTTTTGTTATAATTTGTGCTTTATCTTAAAAGAGATTAGCCACGGTAGTAACGTTGAGGTACGAATGGCATTTTTTCTACTGTCATTGGTAGCTTCTTACCACGGACTTCAGCAAATACTTCTGTACCGATAGCCGCTAGATCAGTGCGTACATACGCCATTGAAACAGGCTTACCCGCGTTAGGACCAGCAGTACCACTCGTTACCACACCTACTTTGTTTCCTTCCGCATCAAACAGCTCAGCACCTTCACGTACAGGAGCTTTAGTTTGTCCCACTAAGCCAACACGCTTACGTTGAACATCTTTAGTCGCGATTTGCTCAAGGATGATATCAGCACCTGGGAAACCGCCAGCACGCTCACCGTCAGTACGACGCACTTTTTGAATGCCCCATAGAAGGCTAGCTTCTACTGGAGTCGTTGTTGTGTCTAAGTCGTGACCGTATAGGCATAGGCCACACTCAAGACGAAGTGAATCACGTGCGCCAAGGCCAATCCACTCTACTTCAGCTTCTGATGTTAGTTTACGTGCTAGTGCTTCAGCGTGATCGTTCGGTACTGAGATTTCATAGCCATCTTCACCTGTGTAACCACTGCGGCTCACGATGCACTCTACGCCGTCGATATCGACTTTTTGAACATCCATGAACAGCATGTCTGCAACGCTTGGTTGGAAACGAGCAAGAACTTCAGACGCTTTAGGGCCTTGAAGTGCTAGTAGAGCGCGGTCATCAATCACTTCCATTTCTACGTCTGCAGGAAGGTGAGCCGTTAGGTGGTCGATATCTTGTGTTTTACACGCCGCGTTCACAACAACAAATAGGTGTTCGCCAAGGTTAGCAACCATAAGATCATCCATGATGCCGCCCTGTTCATTGGTAAAGAACGCGTAGCGCTGCTTACCAGAAGGCAGGTCGATAATATCTACTGGAACCAGAGATTCTAAAACAGCGGCTGCATTTTCACCGTGTAGACGCAGTTGCCCCATGTGAGAAACATCAAAAAGACCAGCAGCGTCACGAGTGTGTAAGTGCTCTTTCTTTACACCTAGTGGATACTGAACTGGCATGTCGTAGCCAGCAAAAGGAACCATTTTTGCACCGACTTCAACGTGAAGCGCATGCAGAGGTGTTTTTAGTAGGTCTTGATTAGCGTGTTCTTGAGTCATTTTAATCTCCATGAAGCGTTGCAGGCTTTCCAAATCGAATCTGCCGCTTATATCTCTATTTAGAGTCGTTTCTAACGATATGGGTTAACGTTAGAAACAGTAGATAGTAAAAAGTGATGTCTTCTATATAGGCTTTTATTACTAGCGATATAAAAAGAGGCTTCTGTATAAAAGCTATACGACTCACTTTCTAAGAATTCACTTCAGTAAACTTCAATCAACATGAGTAAACCGTGTTCACTATAGTAAACAAGCCTGAGTCAGTTTTACACCCTTAACAAGATTAAAACAGCTCAAAATGTGACATTTAACAATTTAAAAACAATTTTCAATCGCATACAAAAACGCGATATTGATGCTTTTCACACCAATATCGCGTCTTTTGGCAAACGTTAGAAACAAAAGCAAACGTTTGCATTCACTATAAGAAATTCTAACTTTGTTAACTTATTTTGCAGTCACCCACAAAATCAGTGCATCTTCTGTACTAGTAGAAATCAACATATGCCCCATGTTGGCGTCGTAATACATGCTGTCACCTTCGCTCATGGGTACCGGCTCATAGAATTCTGAGTAGAACATCACATCACCAGAGATCACCATCAAGAACTCTTCACCATCGTGGCGAACCCAATCGTTATACTCTTCAAAGGCGCGTGCTCTCACTCGGCTCTTGAACGGCATCATCTTCTTATTCGAAAGTTCTGTCGCCAGCAGTTCATGCTCGTAAGTCGGAGTTGGGTGAGGTTTACCCTGGCCTGCTTTAGTTAAGTCACGACGTCCTGTGGCAACTTTTTTTCTTGGTGGCTCAAAGAGTTGTGGCATATCGATTTGCAAACCCATAGCCAATTTCTGCATCGCTTGGAACGTCGGTGAGATTTGTTCGTTCTCAATTTTACTCAGCGTAGAACGTGCCAAACCAGTACGTTGGCTCGCCTCTTCTAACGTAATGCCCAGTTTGCTGCGGATATCTTTAATACGCTGGCCGAGCTTAAGTGGTTCGATATTCTGATCTAACGTCTCTTTCGCCAACGTTAAAGATGGGTACTCATCATAAATGTCTTCTGACATAGGTCCCTCATTTATTTCATACTTCCTGTCTATTGATTTCATTGTTGCATGAAGCGCTTTGTTGATTAAAGAGCACACAGGAAAATAAAGCGTGCTCCCTGTAGCAAAACGAGAAAAACTGTTTCCTATTGGAAATTTTTGTTGAAAATTGATTTTATCGGAGCTATGTTATCGACTTGTTAGATGAAGAGATGCTACTTCAGCTTGCAGCAAGTGAAAGATTTAACATTTGTAAGAGCTGTTTTTTACCCGAAATTTTTGGGAACCAATTCGTGCTGCATTGACCCTACAACGATCGCTTTGACGCTATGGTCGTATAAATAAGAAGCAACGCACTATTTATACACCTATATAACGCAAACGATACCGATGCAGAAATCAACGTAAGACCTAATGGACTATAAAAACAATCACCATTAGCTTAATGAAAGGTCTCGACAATGAACGCTTATCAAAACCATAGCTTAGACAGTTTTTTCTCTACGAACCTATCTGCGACTGACGACGCAGTATTTGCTGGAATCCAAGCAGAGAACACTCGTCAAAACGAACAAATAGAACTTATTGCTTCTGAGAACATCGTTTCTAAAGCAGTAATGCAAGCTCAAGGCACTTGCCTTACCAACAAATACGCAGAAGGCTACCCAGGTCGTCGTTACTACGGTGGTTGTGAGCACGTAGATACAGTAGAAGCTATCGCGATTGAACGTGCTAAACAGCTATTCAAGTGTGAATACGCGAACGTACAACCTCACTCAGGTGCTCAAGCGAACGGCGCAGTTAAACTCGCCCTACTTCAACCTGGCGACACTATCCTAGGTATGTCTCTTGACGCTGGTGGTCACCTTACGCACGGTGCACGCCCTGCTCTTTCAGGTAAATGGTTCAACGCAGTTCAATATGGTGTAGACCGCGACACACTAGAGATCGATTACGAAGCGGTACGCGCTCAAGCGATCGAATGCCAACCAAAAATGATTATTGCAGGTGGTAGTGCTATCCCACGCGTTATCGACTTCGCTAAATTCCGTGAAATCGCTGACGAAGTTGGCGCTATTCTAATGGTCGATATGGCACACATCGCGGGTCTTATCGCGACAGGTGCTCACCCTAGCCCACTACCACACGCACACGTTGTAACGACAACAACACACAAAACACTTCGTGGCCCACGCGGCGGCATGATTCTGACTAACCACGAAGACATCAACAAAAAGATCAACTCTGCAGTATTCCCTGGCCTACAAGGCGGCCCACTAATGCACGTAATTGCGGCTAAAGCTGTCGCATTTGGTGAAGCACTTGGCCCAGAATTTAATACTTATATTAATTCAGTGATCGATAACGCAAAAGTTCTTGCTGAAGTGTTGCAAACTCGCGGTTGTGACATTGTGACTGGCGGAACGGACACGCACCTAATGCTGGTTGACCTTCGTCCTAAGGGCTTGAAAGGTAACGTAACTGAAGAAGCATTAGAGCGTGCTGGGATCACATGTAACAAAAATGGCATACCATTCGACTCAGAGAAGCCTATGATTACTTCGGGTATTCGTTTAGGTACGCCAGCTGGAACCAGTCGTGGTTTTGGCACTGAAGAATTCAAACTTATCGGTGAATGGATCGGTGATGTTCTTGATGGCTTAGTTGACAGCCCTGAAGGCAACGCTGAAGTTGAGCAACGTGTTCGCAAGCAAGTTAAAGAGCTCTGCAAACGCTTCCCTCTTTACCGTTAATCCGTTTTTAAGATTTAAATTAAAACCTCATAAATTTTTGGAGAATAAGCAATGGACAATACACTTAAGTTTGCAGACAGCCACGAGTGGGTAAAAGACAACGGTGACGGTACTGTAACTATCGGTATTTCTGAGCACGCTCAAGAGATGCTAGGTGACGTTGTGTTTGTTGACCTGCCTGAAACTGAAGACGAAATTGAAGCTGGCGAAAGCTTCTCTCTAGTTGAGTCAGTTAAAGCTGCTTCTGATATCTACGCGCCAATCTCTGGTGAAATCGTAGAAATCAACGAAGAACTAGAAGATAGCCCAGAGCTAATCAACGAAGAACCTTATGAAGGTGGTTGGATTGTTAAAGTGAAGATGTCTGATGCGTCTGAACTAGACAACCTTAAAGATGCGGAAGAATACCTAAGCTCTATCGAAGAAGACTAATAGGTAACCTCATTACGATAAAGCTGCTCTTGTGAGCAGCTTAATTTTAGGGGCTAGCTCACGGCTCCAGAGAGAAAGTAGAACGATATCATGACTGAATTACTTCAAAGCCAATTACTGAAAGACTTGGGTACACAAAACGAGTTTGTTGCTCGTCATAACGGCCCAAATAAAGCAGACCAGCAAAAAATGCTTGAAGCGATCAACGCGACTAGCCTAGCCGCACTGATCGACGAAACGGTTCCTGCACAAATCCGTCTTGAAAAACCAATGACACTTGCTGCGCCACTGAGCGAAATGGACATGCTGACCTCTCTTAAAGAGATCGCTAACCTAAACCAAGTGAAACGTACTTTCATTGGCCAAGGCTACTACAACACATTCACTCCAAACGTTATTCTACGTAACGTTTTAGAGAACCCAGGCTGGTATACAGCTTACACACCATACCAACCCGAGATTTCTCAAGGTCGACTTGAGTCTCTGCTTAACTACCAACAAATGGTAATGGACCTTACAGGTATGGAAATCGCGAACGCGTCTCTTCTTGACGAAGCGACAGCGGCTGGCGAAGCAATGACACTGTGTAAGCGTGCTGGTAAAAGCAAGAGCAAAGTATTCTTCGTTGCTGACGATGTTCACCCTCAAACACTAGAAGTTGTTAAAACTCGTGCTGAGTACATCGGTTTTGAAGTAATGGTTGGCGCTCTTGAAACACTTCCAGAGCAAGACGTATTTGGTGCACTAGTACAATACCCTGGTACAACAGGTGAAGTTCGTGACCTAACAGACGTCATTGCAAAAGCTCAGGCAAACAAAACGCTTGTAACCGTTGCAACAGATCTACTTGCTTCTGCTCTACTCAAGCCTGCTGGCGAAATGGGCGCAGACGTAGTAATCGGTTCAGCTCAGCGCTTCGGTGTTCCTATGGGTTACGGCGGTCCACACGCTGCATTCATGGCAACTCGTGAAAAGCACAAGCGTACAATGCCAGGTCGTGTAATCGGTGTTTCTATCGATACGCACGGTAACCAAGCACTACGTATGGCAATGCAAACTCGTGAGCAACACATCCGCCGCGAAAAAGCGACATCGAACATCTGTACGGCTCAAGCGCTTCTAGCAAACATGGCGTCTTTCTACGCGGTTTACCACGGTGCAGAAGGCCTACGTACTATTGCTCGTCGTACACACCACATGACAGCTATCCTAGCGGCTGGCCTGACTAAATCGGGTTACGAGCTAACGAACAACAGCTTCTTCGATACCATCACGATCAACTCTGAAGAGAAGACAGATGCACTGTACGCGAAAGCGCAAGCAGCAGACATCAACCTTCGCCTTCTTAAAGGTAAGATCGGTATCAGCTTAGACGAAACAACCACAATCGACGACGTGAATGCCCTATTCGCAATCTTCGACGTGAAAGAAGACGTTCAAGCACTATCTTCTGACATTGCATCAAACGAATTTGCAGCAATTCCAGAAAACTGCCGTCGTGAATCAGAGTTCCTAACTCACCCAGTATTCAACACGCACCACAGCGAAACGCAAATGATGCGTTACCTAAAACAGCTTGAGAACAAAGACTTCTCACTAACGCACGGCATGATCCCACTAGGCAGCTGTACGATGAAGCTGAACGCTGCTGCTGAGATGATTCCAGTAACATGGCCTGAGTTTGGTTCTATTCACCCATTCGCGCCTCTAGAGCAAGCGGCTGGTTACACAGCACTAGCGAAAGATCTTAAAGAGAAGCTATGTGAAATCACCGGTTACGACGATTTCTCACTACAGCCTAACTCTGGTGCATCTGGCGAATACGCAGGTCTAATCGCGATTCAACGTTACCACGCAAGCCGCGGTGAAGCTCACCGTAACGTTTGTCTGATCCCAAGCTCTGCGCACGGTACTAACCCTGCAACAGCATCAATGGTTTCAATGAAGGTAGTAGTTGTTAAGTGTGATGAAGATGGCAACATCGACATGACTGACCTAGCAGCGAAAATCGAGAAGCACAAAGACAACCTATCAAGCATCATGATCACTTACCCTTCTACGCACGGCGTATACGAAGAGCAAGTGAAGGAAGTATGTGAACAAGTACACGCAGCGGGCGGTCAGGTTTACCTAGACGGCGCGAACATGAACGCTCAAGTAGGTCTAACTTCTCCTGGCTTCATTGGTTCAGACGTATCTCACTTGAACCTTCACAAAACATTCTGTATCCCACACGGTGGTGGCGGTCCAGGTATGGGTCCTATCGGTGTTAAATCTCACCTAGCACCTTTCCTACCAGGTCACATCGAAAACGGTGTACAAGGTTCTGACTACGCGGTATCAGCAGCAGATCTAGGTAGTGCTTCAATCCTACCTATCTCTTGGGCTTACATCGCTATGATGGGCGAACCGGGCCTAACAGACGCGACTAAAGTTGCGATCCTGAACGCGAACTACGTGATGGAAAAACTACGTCATCACTACCCTGTTCTTTACCGTGGTACTAACGGCCGCGTAGCGCACGAATGTATTATCGATATTCGTCCACTAAAAGAAGAAACAGGCATCAGCGAAGAAGATATTGCTAAGCGTCTAATGGACTTCGGTTTCCACGCGCCTACTATGTCTTTCCCAGTTGCTGGCACGCTAATGGTAGAGCCAACTGAATCAGAAGATTTAGAAGAGCTAGACCGTTTCTGTGAAGCGATGATCGCAATCCGCCACGAAATGGCAGCAGTGAAAAACGGTGAATGGCCACTAGACAACAACCCTCTAGTGAACGCACCGCACACACAAGTTGACCTAGCTGGCGCAGAATGGGATCGCCCTTACTCTCGTGAACTTGGTTGTTTCCCATCGAAAGCAACGAAGAACTCGAAGTACTGGCCTACTGTTAACCGTGTAGACAACGTATACGGCGACCGTAACCTAATCTGTTCTTGCCCAAGCATCGATAACTACGAAGATTAATACGTAGCGGCGCTAAGTAGCGAAACATAACAAAAGCGAACCACTTGGTTCGCTTTTTTGTTGTCTGAAATTTGAGTCCAACAAAAGCATTGACCTTACCGTAAGGGAAAGGTTTAAGGTGAGATTAATCCAACGATGAATGAGGAAATGATGATGGGATGTTGTAACAAAGCGCCAAAAGGTGGAGCCCCTCTTGGCTTACTTCTAAAAGTAACGCTTGGGATTGGTCTTTTTGTGTTTCTGCTGGCTTTGTGGCAATAGGACGCTTATACAGCGTCAGATTTAAAGTTAAGAAGTGACGGTACTCAGAAGATAGATAGAGACTGTCCTAAATTCTGTGTAACTGTCTAAACTTAAGCCTTAAAGGCTAAGGA
>NZ_JAEFCE010000064.1:0-27281 GCF_016406055.1 Vibrio sp. IB15 | reverse complement strand
AAGACTCGCTACCCAATTAATCGCAAAGCAGCTCCGCTTAAGTGAACTACATTGCCCGCATTAGGCGGGACATTTTTATATGAGATGAAAAACTTCGAACTCTGAAAGATTAGCTCTTAAACGTACTCGCAATCTCTTTCAATGAAGCCGCGAGTTCAGCTTGCTCTTTAGCTGTCGCCGCAATTTGCGTTGCGCCTGTAGTCGATTCTGTCGACTTCTGCTCAACCGCCATCACGTTTTGCGCGATATCTTGAGTCACAACGGTTTGCTCTTCCGTTGCTGTGGCGATCTGTTCGGTCATGCTAAATATCTCGCTTACCGATGCTGAGATACCTTGTAAGGTGTGCTCAACCTCTTTTGAATCCTCAACTGCTTTAGACGACATCTTCTGGCTGTTATCAATGACATTGAAGGCTGTTTGCACATCAGACTGTAGCGAGCTGATAAAGCCTTCAATTTCCAATGTCGATTCTTGTGTGCGCTGTGCCAGTGTACGAACTTCATCGGCAACCACCGCAAATCCACGACCTTGCTCCCCCGCTCGGGCTGCTTCAATTGCCGCGTTCAATGCCAGTAGATTGGTTTGCTCTGCTACCGACTTAATCACATCAATCACGCTGTTAATGTTATTGCTGCTCTCGTGTAGATGAGTGATTTTTTCCGCTAGGTCATTAATTTCAGATGCCAGCTTTTCGATAGAGTGATAAGAGTTTTGAACCGTACTCAAACCTTCTTGAGACTGCTCATCGACCAGTTTAGCGGAGCTTGCTGTCTGCTGAGTTTTAGCCGCCACCTCATTTACCGTTGCTGACAACTCTTCTGTCGCCGTCGCAACTAAACCGATTTGATCTTGTTGTTGAACCAGCGTATTCGAGTTGTAATGACAAGTTTGCGAGGTTTCTTCAGCAGCTGAAGCTAAGGTCAGGCTCGACTGAGACAAGTTGTCGATAACGTTCGAAAACTTTTCTAACGTTTCGTTCAGTGCCGAAGATATCTGTCCAAGCTCGCTGTTACCAACGTACTTAGCACGAACCGTTAGGTCATTGTCATTGCGAACTTTAGACAACATCACCGTCAGATCTTTTACTCTCATCGTTAGATCGCTGATAGCCTTAACGCTCACGAAGGTCGCAAACAAGGTGACTAAAGCAAACAGACCAATACTCATCATCATCGCAGACTGCGCCTCTGACATCTTTTTCTCAGTCAACGCAATCAATGAGTCTGCTAGCTGATTCTCGGTTTTCTTCAACTGGACAATACGGCCTGTCGCTTGAGCGAACCAATACACAGGGTCGACATCAAAACCACTCATCTTAGATTCAGCCAAACTACGAAGCTTCTCTACTTCTGCCACAGAGCGGTCATTCAATTGCTGCTCAAAGAAGCGGACATTATCTGGGTTACTCAACACCTCAAAGTTTGAGAAGTAGGTATTTTGCTCTGTCACCAAAGAGATGAATTTCACCAGCATACCTGGGCCAAACTCGTTTTTGGAGAAGGTATTATTCAGCACAGCACGCTCAATACCCGCACGCTCTTTACCTTGCAAAAAATTGTAATAAGCGATGGTTTCCGTAGTGATGGTGGCATCAGAGCTTAGCTCTGCGATTAACGCCGAGACACTCAATAATTTTGCGTTAAGTTTTGTGTAATAGCCCAAAGCTTCAGAAAGTGGTATCGACTGAGAATCAACTCGGTTACGAATAGAAGTAATTTGGTTAAGACTTTGGCTAATTTCGTTATTCAGGCGAGTAATCTGCGGTAAATCAATCGCTTCAGACTGCCAATATTCGGTTCTCTGCGCACGTCTATTATCCGCACTGGTTCTTTGAGATTGAAGTTCACTAACAAACTTAGTGCCCTTCGACCCAATAAAACCTGCCGTCATACCGCGTTCTTTTTGTAGCTCATGCACAAGTTCGCTGTATACAACCGACAAACGAGTCAGTTGGTTTAATGACGACATTTCACTGGTCGTTTCTACGCTTTTAGAAATCGTAGAAGCACTCAGCCATAGAAACCCTAAGATCGGTAAAATAAGCAAAGCGATGATTTTTTGCTTAAAAGATATATCGGTTAATTTCATTGTTATTTCCTAGCAGCTGGCGAATCTTTATCTGTTATGTAATTAGACACACTTCAAAAATGGTGCGCCTTTACTAATTGGTTTATCAATTACCGTGCCATGTTATCGGCAATCGATAACGCTAGCATTTAACCTTACAAAATTCATTGGTTTATTTATAAATCTGTTAGCTATGCAGCGTTAGAAAACACAAAAATCGTGCAACAACATTTTTTCGACGCAAGTGACTGAAAAATGACACTTTTTATTAATACTAAAGGGGTAGGTAAACACTAAGGTTCGGCTGAATACTCACTACATATTGAGCAGCAACTATGTATAATGCCGCCCCGAAAAGTTAACAATTCAATCAACTAAAAAGCATAACCTGAGGTATTTATGGACTGTCCAGCTTGCGAAGAACACATTGGATGGGAATGGGTAGAAGAGGAAGCCATCGAGCCCAATGAAGAATTCGACTGCCCTGAATGTGAAGCAACTCTGATGTATACCATTGATGAAGGCACCTATTACGGTGCACAACATAAAACCGTCGAAGTTGTCGACGACTAGCCTTCATCAGACATAGAGAGATATTTCATCGTAGAAGCTGTCAAAGCTCGTCATAAATTGCATTCAATCGAGCGCCTTATGCACCAGTAAGGTGCAAGTACGACAATTAAGTCGAGCAAAACACACCTTTACTAGAACGAACGTTCAGCATAAAATATTGAACATATGTTCAGATTAACGAAGTAGATGTTATGGCCAAGACTGCGAAGTTCGATAGACAAGATGTAGTAGATAAAGCAACGAACCTGTATTGGGAAAAGGGCTTTCACGCGACTTCTATGCGTAACCTGCAAGACGTGATTGATATGCGTCCGGGTAGCATCTACGCGACCTTTGGCAGCAAAGAGGGTCTATTTAAAGAGACGCTGACTCGCTATACCGAACTTGGCATTCTTAATTTGAACCGCTTCAGAAGCGAAACAGACTCTCCAATCAAAGCGCTTGAAAGCTTCGTAAAACGTGCAGTAGTTGAGTCCAAACAAAGTGCGCCAAACGGCATGTGTATGTTGGCTAAGACGGTCGCTGAGCTGACTGACGAGCACGCCGAGTTGTTAGAAGAGGCGAAGAGATCTCTAAAGATCATGGAGGGCGAATTCGCTAAGCTGATTACCGAAGCACAAGAGCTTGGTGAGATAACCAAAGAGCGTGAACCTGTTCAGCTTGCTCGACATGTTCAGGTTCAAATCGCAGGCCTGCGTACCTACGCGAAAACCTGTGACGACATCGATTTACTTAACTCAATGGTTGAAGACGTATTTAAGTATCATCCTTTTTAAATGCTGAGCTCAGACATCTCAACAAAAAGACTCCACTGTTCGCTAAGGGCTAGAGCGGAGTCTTTTTAGTTTTGATCTCGTTAACTTTGTAGCCAATTAACTCTATAGTTTAAGGGTTATACCTTCCTCATGATCAGCGCCTGCGCATTGAAGAGCAGATGCAAACCACTACGGTAAACTTTTCCTGTATCGACGTTCCTTAAAGGCTCCTGCTTCTGGCGACCCAGTTTGTCGCCAGTAATTACACTTTCATGCTAAATCCGAAGTAAATCCCTTCAATTCGCGACATATCTCTGTCTTTCCAATTGTCCAATGTGTCGTGAATTCGGTAGCCGAGTTCCATTTTCATGTTCTCTACCGGTTCGAAAGTTGAACCAAACTGACCACCAACCAACACGCCATCATCCCTTTTGGCGAAGCTATAACCTGTCGATACTCCTCCGAAAATTGCCCATTTTGAGTCGAAGTTATAGACATAATCATAAGAGCCAGTCGTAGTCGTGTAGTCTGACTTCATACTGTGCGCCACTCCTAACCCCCAACGATGCCTATCGTCGATCAAGGCATGATAGCCGACCGCAGGCGTAAACTCCGACTCATTCAACGCGGTGTAACCATCAAGTACACCTAAACTCACAAAGTGTTCAACGTCATCACTCAGCGCAAAGGCTGCACTCACCGCGAAGCCTGACAACACAACAGCGGGGACCACAAAGTACTTCATTCCCTCTCCAAAATATAAAACACTGTTCAATTAAAGGTTGCAATAGCGGCTTCTGAAGGAAAATAAAATGAAAAGTAAAAAGAGACCAACAGAGCCAATAGCTTATGCAACAACTTAAAGCGCGAGAAACTCTAAGCCCTCAACCAATCTAATTGTCAGAGCTATGACAACTTTGGGTACACAGCACCAATAATTGAAAAGGTAGGTTGATAAACAAGCAAACACAGTGTCTATCAACCTAAATGACCATCTAGTCGAGAATGATGTGAGGAAGGTAACGAGACATATCTTGAGTCACCAGGGAGCTGTCTTCTCGGATTGAGATTCCCGCTGGCTCATCATTAATCAACCAACTACCAACCAAGGTATAGTTATCACCAAACTTTGGTAATGGATGAAAAGCTTGAATGATATGTCCTTCTTCACCGTAAGGGCCCTCGGTATCGAGAACAAGCTCTTGATCTCTTACAACTTGAATATTGGCACCTTCCCGTGAAAATAGAGGCTTAATTACATGATCTGTGAGCTCGGAATTTTTCAGTTGTTTTAGTTTAGGATCATCTGAAAAATACGCAGCTAGTAAGTTCGGATGGTTAGGAAATGTTTCCCATAACAAAGGAAGTATTGCCTTGTTAGATAGCACTGACTTCCACATAGGCTCTAGCCAATTCACTTTGGCCGTATCCAAGTGCTTGGCGTAATCCTCTTGGAACATGAATTCCCAAGGGTAAAGCTTGAACATCCATCGAATCAGGTTATCTTGAGTGTCGGTAAACTCTCCATCTCGCGTTACGCCGATGTCTTCAATATGAACAAACTTCGTTTTCAACCCTGCTTCAATCGCACAGTCCTGCATATACTGAACCGTACCACGATCTTCTTCAGTATCTTTACAGCATGAAAAGTGCAATGTCTGACCGGGTTGTAAGCGAGCTAACTCTTGGAATCTCGCCATCATTAACTCTTGAAGCAAGTTAAATTGATCAGAATCCCGCCTTAGCTTTCCTGAGTTCACCAAATCTTCAAGCCAAAACCATTGCCAGAATCCTGTTTCAAACAGCGATGTAGGTGTATCGGCGTTGTTTTCATAAAACTTGGCAGGACCACGTCCATCATAAGCAAGATCGATACGAGAATAGAGAGAAGGCTCCCTACGCTTCCACGAATCCAAAACACCTTGCCACATGGATTGAGGGATTTGAAAGCGCTTAAGCCAATATTCATCGTTCACGACCACATCCACGATTTCGAGACACATTTCATGAATTTCTCGAGTTGGCTCTTCAAGATCTTCTTCGATTTGCTTCAGAGTGAACTGGTAGTAAGCCGTTTCATCCCAATACGGTTCATCGTACATGGTATGGAAACCAAAACCATACTCTGCCGCCAACTGCTTCCAGTGTTTTCGAGGTTCCGAATTCAGACGAAGCATCAGCCGCCCCAACCTTTACTTGAACTCTTAGAACTACTCCAACTTGATTTCGCTGACACCGTGGAGCCAAAACCACCACGAGAGATAGTTCGTTTCACCGTCGGCTTGGGCTTAAACTCGTCACGACTCACAGATACCGTGCCTCGTTGATATGACTTCCCATAAGTTCGACCATCCGCAGTGATCCAATCATCATAGAAAATGCTGCGAGAGTACGTAGATGTAAACATAGGCTGAGAATAGTAACGGCGATCATCTACCATGCGTGCGAACATAAACCCAGCCATCGCAGGCATAAACCAATTGTTTTGAGGAGCAGCAACACATCCGCTAAAGCCAAACTCATGCGCACAATCATCAATGCTCTTATACTTAGGTGCCGTGCGACTCGCTTCTTCTAGAGCATCCTGATAAGCACTTTTGCACTCCGCCGCATAAGATGGGTGATCATAAATACATTCATCGATCGTGCCATAAATATTGGTTCGAACAGAATCATCACTGCAGCCAGAAATCATTGCTGTTGTCACCGCCACAGAAATCGGGGCCAGACTGAACTGACGCCAGTTCTTACGCATTTCAGGCAAAACTACATTTTGACTACGTTTCATGCCGCCTCCTAGTAGGTCATACAAGCGGCATTAAGCAGGCCAATCGCGATAGACATAGATGCCATCACGATACCTGCAGGAATTTCGTTAGCCTTAATACGCTCGACCAATTTTGGCATAAAACCATAACGAACTATCGCAAAAGCGAGTAGTTGTGCGACCAAAGCAATCACGCCCCAGATAGCGAAATCGACCAGATTTACTGAGTTCTTTGCTGCACCAGCAATTGCCAAGCTATAACCTAGGAAAGCACCAGATAAAGTAATACCGGCTGCAATATTTTGTTCATCCTTAACCAACTTCCACTCGTCGTAAGGAGTGCAACGAATATAAACAAACTTAAAAAGCAGCAAGAAGAAAATTGACAATGCGAAGTAAAGCGCAAACGCACCAAGCCCTGCCAGAGAATTTACAAATTGAGACATAATGTTTCCTTAACGGAGATGGAGAATTGTTAACTAATTAACGTGAAGTCAGTTGGAGTAAGGTTAATACCAGTGCTTGTTACTACACTGCGAACGTGCTGATTATTGACGATAGACTCTTCGGCGCTCACCAATAGTGACTCGAATAAATCCGTTTCAGCCTCACGTTCATAAACCATGACAAATTGATCGGTGGTTGTGATATTTCCCGACTGTTCCCAAGTAGTCTCTGTCATAGGAACCGGACGAATATTGTCCCAAACCTTGGAAAAGCGTTGCCCTTCAAGCTCCTTGTACGATTGAACCACATCGTTGTCTAACAATGATTGCCACTGAGCGTCGGTATCAATCGGCTTAGACTCATAGAAATACCAAAGCTTCACTTCTTCAATATCAGCTTCTTGATTCCCATGTTGAAGGATCTGTAAATACCCCTCGTCGTCAGTGTAATACCGCAAAAGGCGAGTCTGATTATCAAGTTTGACCTCGCCAACTGCTTTAATGATTTGAGTTCGAGCTGCACCTTCAATAACTAGACTAGGTTCAATAATCTTCAGTTTGAGATCATCAAGTTCAAACGCACCGCCTAGCCTCAATCCAATCACTTCCGGCGCTTGGGGTGCCTGAGGTTTCTCGTCTTTTTGTTTTTTAAACCAGCCAAACATAAAGCACTCCTTGTTTAACAAACGAAAGAGCGTAACGGCCAAGCGCTACGCTCCATATACACGCAACTTAGAAGCTACTTCCCGAGAATTCGAGCTAGTTCGTCTTCAGCTGACGTACTTCCCCCAGACACAATGCCAGCATCCGCCAACTTCTTATCTAAACTACTACCAGATTGCTGTTCATGGAGTTCTTGTGCAGCTTCAAATTGTGCTTGCCTTTCATCCTGACGACGCTTAATACGATCTAAAGACTCAACCGCAGTATGCATTTTTGCATTAGCACCAACATTTGTTGCAGATACAGCGGCCTGCGCTTTTTGAACTGCTTCATTGGCTTTAACAACATCAACTTGCTGTTCTAATTGGCGTAATTTGTCTTTCGCTTGTGCGATATTCGTACGCATAGATTGCTCAGACTGAGTAAACTGCTGAAAATAAGCCTGTTCCGCTTGTTGTTCGCTACGCAGCGTCGCAACCTTTGTTGCACACTCCAACGCTAGATCCTGTTGGCCTTTTTCCATAGCTGAACGGGCATGCCCTTCGTATTCAGCTATTCCACTATCGAAGCTCGCAACTTTCTGTTCTGACAGCTTTCTTTTTGCAATGATTTTAACTAAAGCTTCATCTGAACGGCGCAACTCCTCTTTTGCTTCTCGGATTTCTTGATCAAGAATCCTTAGAGCTTGGTTGTCCGCTACCGCTTCTGCCGCTTCATTTGCGCCACCTTTGATGGCCGTTACTAGTTTTTTCCAAACACTCATCTGCTCTCTCCTTATAAGTATTCTTGGGAAAGGTCGATGAATGCCTCAACGTTTCTAAATAGAGTAGCAACTTCAATGACTACACTCTCTTTTTTAGATTGAGACGACAATGAACCAAACGCTGTGTAATAGCTCTCACCATTCACGTCATTAATCCCAATAGTTGATAGAGGGAACATCTTGTGTGTACGCAGGATTGTTTCATTAAGCGCATGCTTATCCTTGACGTCAGATTGAGAGAACAACAAGACTTCAACCAATATCTGTTCCCCTGAAACGGCTAAAAAAGCATTAATTCCATCTTCGTTTTGTATCACGATAGACTGCTCAGTTGACTCAACACTCCAACCCTGATGCTCACTTAAGAGCACTTGTAACTCATTAGTATTCCAATTCATTATTTGTTGCCTTTTGACGTTCAAACCAAAGCATGACTCGTGTCTTATTAAACACGCACTTAAAAAAGCCGCTTTTATTACATAAAAAAACAAATACATATGTTATAAAAGCGAACCAAATTGTATCCTCAATCTATTTATCAATCTCACCTTATACACTTTTTATGTGGATTTCATTGCATAATTACAATGTAAGTTTTGTTTCCGATTATCCGCACCTCTCTATCGACAAAGCTGTATAGCACTCCATTAATTTAAATGCAGCGTAACTGTGCACATAAGAAAAGTGATCAAGCAATACACTTTATTGTTACCGAAGCGTTGTTACAGGAACGTCCCTGGAAATGGGGCAATATTCCAAAGTAAAAGCAGCCAAAACTTGCCATAAATTGTATTCAATCGAGCGCCTTATATCCTAATAAGGTGCAAGAACAACTTGTAAATCGAGTAAAACACTGCTTTAACGGAACGAACGTTCAGCATAAAATTTTGAACATATGTTCAGATTAATGAAGCATATGTTATGTCCAAGACCGCGAAGTTCGATAGACAAGACGCTGTAGATAAGGAAACGAATCTGTATTGGGAAAAGGACTTCACGCGACTTTTATACATAACCTGCAATATGTGCTTGGTCTTCGTCCGGGTAGCATCTATTCAACCGCTGGCAGCAAAGCAAGTCTATTTAAAGAGGTGCTTGCTCACTATACAGAGCTTGGCATTCTCAACCTGAACCGCTTTCGCAACGAAACAGACTCACCAATCAAAGCGCTTGAAAACTTCGTAGAACGTGCAGTAGTGAACCCAAACAAAGCGCGCTAAATAGCATATATCTTGTCGATATCGCGCTTGGCTCACTAACCACAGCGGTTATCGTTGGCTTCTGGAAACCAGTGGTCGTTGAAACAGAGGAAGACACTGTTGAAGCTGCGCCAGTTCAAGCTCAAACAGCACCTGTAGCAGGCGAAGGCGAGTACGACATCGTAGCAGTAACATGTTGCCCATCAGGCGTTGCACACACCTTCATGGCTGCCAAAGCACTAGAAAAGGCTGGTGCGGCAGCAGGCCTTAAGATTAAGGTAGAAACTCAAGGTCAAAACGGTATTCAAAATCGTATTACCGACCTAGATGTGGCGAACGCGAAGCTGGTTATCTTGGCTCACGATATTCAAGTGAAAGACGCTCACCGCTTTGCAAACGCGAATGTGATTGAGTGTTCAACCAAAGAAGCGATGAAGAAAGCCGCGGACATGGTGGCTATTTAAAACCTGAAACAAGTTAGAAGATAAAAATTACTACCCCCTAGTAACTAAAACCCCCATTCGTCTAGTCAATGAATGGGGATTTCTTTTTACAGAACAACTCGTAGGAGCAACAGAATCAGCTCTTAGGATCGAGCGTCTCTTCGGTTTCCAAATCAAACAAGTGACACTGTAGCGTATTAAAGTGAAGCACTGTCTCTTCGCCACTGTTTGCCGTACGATCGGCATCGAAAGGCACGCGAGCCACCAGCTTATCAGCACCCAATTTGAAGTAGAGATATAGCTCGTTACCCATCGACTCGACCACATCAAGCCTGTGCGTTTGAGTATTAACCTCAGACAACGGTGCGTCGTGATTAGCCAACTGAATGTGCTCAGGACGAACACCAAACCACACCCACTCTCCCGATTTTTCACGAGCAACCGCCTGCTTGTCTTGTGGTAACGTCCAACGAGTGCCACTTTCAGAAACCACGTTCATCACACCGTCAATCTCATCCAATCTCACCTTGAGAAGATTCATCGCTGGCGAACCAATAAAGCCCGCTACAAACTTGTTTGCCGGGTATTGGTAAAGATTCATCGGTGTATCGACCTGCATGATCTCACCTTGATTCAACACGCAGATGCGGTCGCCAAGAGTCATGGCTTCCACCTGATCGTGTGTCACGTAGATCATGGTGGCGTTCTGCCCTTCTTGCTTAAGGTTGTTGTGCAGCTGCGCAATGCTGACTCGCGTTGAAACTCGCAGCTTCGCATCTAAGTTAGACAAAGGCTCATCAAACAAGAACACATCTGGTTTACGAACCATCGCACGACCAAGCGCGACACGCTGCCTTTGACCACCTGACATTTCACCCGGCTTGTTATCTAACAAGTGCTCGATGTCTAATGTCTTGGCTGCTTCTTCGATGCGTTCGGTGATTTCGCGATTTGGCAACTTCTGTTGTTTAAGGCCGAAAGCCATGTTGTCGTATACCGACATGTGTGGGTAAAGCGCGTAGTTCTGAAACACCATAGAGATGCCGCGATCTTTAGGTGGCAATTCGTTTACACGCTTATCGCCAATGTAGACATCGCCTTCTGAGATATCTTCAAGGCCTGCGATCATTCGAAGTGTGGTAGATTTTGCGCAGCCAGACGGCCCAACAAACACCATGAACTCACCTTCGCGAATATTCAGATCAACACCGTGCACGGCCTTAAAACCATTTGGGTAGGTTTTCTCTACCCCTCTCAGTGTGACTTCAGCCATAACCTGTCCTTAAATCAATTGGTTAAATACTATCTTTGCAATCTATCGTGGACGTTTTAGCCACGTTCTTGCAGTTGGTTGAGCTCAAAATGGGCGACTGACGCGATCACCAGATCCGCCACTGGCTCTAACTCGCTGTGTTGTGCAGTCCCCGTCAGCACGCCGACATTGCTTGCACCTGCATTACGGCCAAATTCCATATCCGAAACCGTGTCACCAAACATGATCACTTCATGTGGCTCAATACCGCATTGCTCACAGAAGGCATTGAGTAGTGCTGGTGCTGGCTTAGGTTCGATATTACCATCGGAATAACCAACATAATCGAACATCTCACTCAAACCCGATTGCTCTAGTGTGTAGATCGTTGAGTCTTTGGTATCCGCAGTCGCGATGCCTAAAATCATGCCCTGCTGTTTAAACACACCCAGCTTTTCAGGCACACCTGGTAGTGCTTCAATCCAGCTTGGATTCTCTTCCACTTCGTCATTGAAAGCGGCTTTGGTCACCTTAGTGAACTCAGCGAGCGAGACATTAGGTTGTAGCATGTTGAACCACGCTGTCGCGGTATCTTCCACTGGGTTTGAGGCTAGTAGTCCATAGTTATCAACCACATCACCTTCAACACCGATGGCCAAGAGTAACTCAGCAGGTGTGACAGTTTGATTACCCTGATGCTGATCACTGTAAGATTTCACACGCTCACAGGCACCACGAGAAACGTTAAGCCACATCTTGTGGAACTCTAACAATGTGCCATCTTTATCAAATAACATCGCCTTAAACTTCATCACGGCTCATTCGCTCCATTAGTTCTCCCCAAGTACGCACAAGGGGTTGGTTAAATTCTGGTTGTTTGCCGTCGAATACGGCGTTGATGCAGCCTTCAAAATCATGCTCGTTAGATTCAGATTGAGTACTGTTGGTTAATGCTGAAGAAAGATCCCCACGACGAATATCCACTCGGCACCAACGGTAGCCCTGTTCAATATGGATACTTTGCAGTTCATCACTCAAAGCGATTCGTTCAACAATCTCACCATCCACCACGCACTCCGCGTAGTAAGGGTTTTCTGAGTCAGAGACGGCAATTCGGTATGTAAGCTCTTGTCCTTGAGAATCGTTGCCCGGTAGCAAATCACCTAAGTTGATATCAAACTTCAAGCCGCAACGGCGCTCTAGGTAAACTTGCCCATTACGCAGACCAGACAAGATACCCTCGCCACTCAAACCATGGCTGTAAACGAAGGTTGATGGGTCGCCGTAGATAGAAGGCTCGTCCGATTTAGGATTACGTTCATGGGGTTCAAGGTGCGAATCACTGCCGCCAATCGCGGCAATACGCTGACCACAATTCCACATTTCATTAAGAACCAATAACGCCTCTTCCGTCGCTTTCGGTGAGGTCGACCAAGTTGGATCACAGCACACTTCAAACGTAGACACTTGGCTGAGATCCACTTGATCGTAATGCCAGTGCCACGGCTTCATCATTGGGTGATTGATGCCAAGGGAGCTGTGTCCACTTTTCGCTAAACTCAATCCCGCTTCCATGGTCGCTTGGCTGCTGTGTTCGACGTCTCTAAGGTCCAAAGACTTAACCGGACCATGCACATTGAAGTGCCCGAGATCGGTCGTAACTTCTAACGCAGGCAAGAACAAACACTGGTTAGAGGCAGGCAACTTAGGTTGGCAGATGTTGTGCTCTGTGAAGAAAAAGAAATCGAGCCCTTGTGATTTCACAATGTCTTTAGCAGCAGCCAAGGTATTGTGACCATCAGAAAGCTGAGTGTGAGTGTGTAAATCGCCACGATACCAACGAGAATCAGAACTCAGCATGTGACTGTAATCAAACTCGATATCGTGATCACTTGTCACCGTTGGGTTTAGTTCTAGCTCAACATCTTTATTCGCTAACTCTTCAGAGCAAAGTACATCGACTTGATACTGCATCGCACGCTCGGTGCGAAACTCACCTTCAAGGTTGTAAAGCTCTAAGAACCATTCGCCCGATGGAATCGCCCCATCAATCGCGCCTAAACCAGAGTTTTGCGGTTGGATAGTGAGTGACTTGTGCGCCTTTTCAAATAGCACTTTGCCACGAAATGCTTGGTTGGCATCATACGCCGCTGCGTACAAGAATCCTTTTTTCACCGTTGTGCCGGTAATCGTTACGCAGTGAGAACCTGCTGGCACATCAAAGGGGATGCGTACTCTGCCAAACGGCAGCTCACCTTGAAATTGGGTCATTGTCTTCACCAAATTCGTCCTAATTGAAGGACTGGGTCAAAAAGAGGCCCACCCGAATAGATGGGCCTTGATGCATGCAAAGATAGTTTTGTTATCTTTACGGATTAAGAACGATTCGCTCGGTCTAGTGCACGTTGCGCTTTCTTAGCCGCTTGTTTTAGCGCTTTGTCAGCAGGCACGTTTTGGATCTGAATCTGATCCGCTGCCACCTTCAGCGCATCCATGATCTTACCGTTGGTAGGGTCTAGGAAGTCTTTGGTCGCCGTGTTCGCTTGCTTCAATGGAATTAGAGCTTGTGGGTTATCTTTAGTGAACGCTTGGTACTCTGGCACCTCAGATACACTGTTACGTACAGGGATGTAACCGGTGAACATTGACCAAGCTGCGGTGTTTTTCGCGTTGGTGTAGAACTCAACAAACTCAAATGCACCTTTCGCCGCTGCGTCGTCTGTGCCTTTTGGCATTACGTAAACCAGCGCACCCGCTTGTGGTGCAGAAGGGTTTGAGCCCCAACCTGGTTGCGTGGTTGCTGAAAGCTTAGTGAAGTCCAAGTCACCTTGGTCACCCGATGAACCGGTGTAGCCTAGTGCGTTGTCTTTCATCACATCATCAATGGTTTTGTACCAGTATTCCCAACCTTGACCACCGTAGTGAATACGCATGATTTGATCATCGTGGATCCACTTACGGAAGCTGTCCCACACCTCAACCCACTCAGGAGAGTCAATCAGCACTTTCTTACCGTCATCACTGATGATCTTAGCGCCGTTAGAAAATGCCGCGTCAATCATGTTGTCTTGACCCCACATCGGCTCCCAGCCGTAGAAGGTCACATTACCTTTCTCGTCACGTTGTGTGACTTTCTCAGCGACCTTAGCTACGCCTTGCCAAGTCTTTAGATCTTGCTCAGTAAAGCCGTTATCTGCCAACACCTGCTTGTTGTAGTAGAACACTTGAGTTGTACCGTAAGCAGGTAGACCGATGATGGTGCCATCTTCTGCTGTCACTTGGTCTTTAAACGCGCCAATGAAATCAGAGAAGTTAAATTCTTCATCCATGAACGGCGTTAGGTCACGGCTCAAACCACGTCCATGCATCGCTTCCGCACGGCCTGAATCTAACAGCACAAGTTCAGGTGCCGTTTTCGACGCTAAACCGGCTTGCAGCTTCTGGTAGGTTTCTGTGTAGTTGCCTTGCAATGCTGGCTTCACCACATACTCATCTTGGCTCGCATTGAACTCTTCGATGAGCTTAGTCATCATTTGCTGTGGCTTAGTACCACCGGAATACCAAAAGTTAACTTCGGTTGCCGCAAGAACACTGCTAGAGAACATAGACGCGCTTGCTGCGCCAGCACACACTAGTGCGAGAGTTTTTAGTTTCATTTCCGTTTTACTCTTTTACGCCGTTATCGGCGATACCTGAAAGAATCGTCTTTTGACAAATGACGAATAGAATTAACAAAGGCAATACTGCAATGGTGCTCGCCGCCATGATTTGCGACCAGTTCAACCCATAATTACCTTCGGCAATAAAGTAGTGACGAATACCAGTAGCGATCAGATTTAAATCCTGAGTCGTAATCACCAGACTTGGCCACATGTAGCTGTTGTAATTGGTAATAAAAGTGATGAGGAACAGTGTTGCGACTGCTGCTCGGCATTGCGGTAAGATGATTGCCCATAAGATTTTGAGCTCACCTGCACCATCAATTCGTGCCGCTTCAATCAGCGACGGATGCACCTTGATAAACACTTGGCGTAGGTAGAACACACCGAACACCGACGCCGCGTTAGACGCCACCAAGCCCACGTGTGAATCCAACAAACCCAGTTTTGCCAAGGTGATGTAAGACGGAATGTAAGTCACTGCGCCCGGCAGCATGTAACAACCCATCACGATGAAATAGAGCACTGTCTTCGAACGAAATTTCAGCTGAGTTAGCGCGTATGCAAACATCGCCGAATTCACAATCACCAACAAGGTAGTGAACAAAGCCACGCTAAAGCTGTTGAAGATGTACAAGCCAAACGGCGCGCTGTGAAAGGTTTCGACAAAGGTTTCCCAACGAAACTGCTCTGGAATCAAGTCCAGCGGGTTAGCAAAGATCTCATCATTGGTTTTCAGCGAACCAGACAGCATCCATAAGAACGGAAACACCATGATGGTTCCACAGGTTGCTAAGAACAGGTGCTTAGCCAGTGCGATAAACGAGCGGCGATCCACTGAAGTTTTCTTTGACGTAACCTCTGATTTGGTCGCTTTGGTTTGGGCTCTAACTTTGGTTTTCGCTGTGCTCTGATTCAATACTTGATTGGCATCCAATACTTGCGTGGTCATAATTCTGTCCTTTCAAAAATCGACTAGTAGTACACCCAGCGCTTGCCGATGTAGGTATTAATAAGTGCCAACAATCCAGTAATCAGGAATATCACTAACGATGTCGCGGCCGCAGGTCCCATTTCGTAACGTTCAAACGCCTGTTGGTAGAACAAGTACAGCAAGGTACGAGTCTCACCACCCGGCCCGCCCTGCGTTAAGATCTGGAACTGATCGAACGCCTGCATTGCCGTGATAATATTGACCACCACTAAGAAGAATGTGGTTGGTGAAATCAGCGGCAGCGTTATCTTCAAAAAGCGCGTTAAGCTGCTGCAACCATCAATCAAAGACGCCTCATACAGTGATTCAGGGATCTTGTTGAGTGCACTGATGTAGAACAGCATCGTCCAACCAATCGCCTGCCAAACTGTCACGATAATCACCGCAACCAAGGCTGTGTTTCCGTTCTCTAACCATGGAATCGCGCTAAACCCTGCCGACTCCAATAAGTGGTTTGCCAAGCCCGATTTGGTCTCGAATACCCAAGACCACACAATCGACACCGCGACCGTTGGTGTAATCCAAGGCGAGAAGATCACTGCACGATAAAATTGGCTACCCTTGAAGTTTTTGTGCAGCAGCATGGCAAACACAAGACCAAGAAGGATGGTGGGAATCACCACACCAACAGAGAACCAAAACGTGTTGAGCATCGCTTGGATGAACTCGTAGTCCTCGACCATGTACTCGTAATTTTCTAAACCGATGAACGAATAATCTGGCGAGATGTAATCCCAATCGGTGAAGCTGATGTAAATCGAATAACCAAATGGTACGAGCCAAAAAGTAAACAGTGGCACCAACAACGGTGCAGTAAATAGCAGTACCTTTAAGCGGTTTTTCATTGGTTCTGAGAAAGCACTCATGGTGACCTCGTCCTTATTTGTATGCGGTTAAATTAAGGGGTTTGTGTGACAGGTTAGTAAGAGCGCCCTTCATTTTTTTTATGGCTACCCATTAGAAAATCTTTCTTCCAGTTCACCATCTTCCATCTGGTGATAAAGCCAATCACAAAAGAAATTCACCTTGGCACTGCGTTTGTGTTTGGTAATCAAATAGTGGGCTGATTCGGCAGGCATTGAGGACTCTGTCGCCAGAACCAGAGCGTTTTTCTCTAACAACTCAGACACCGCAAGCGAACGCACTAACAACACGCCAATACCATGCTTAACTGCCTCTAGAGCGTGCAGAGAGTTACTCACTTCAAGTAGCACCTTAGGTAAAGTCATCTCGAATTGGTTATGGCTCAACCATTGCAGCCAGTTCTCTCGGTAGCCTTTTACTTGCACGGTCGGCAGAGCAGAAAAGTCATGCTCAACCAAGGAGTCTTGATATTGGTTTTTAAATTCTGGGCTGCACACTAACTGCCAATGTTCTTGAAACAGCCGCTCGCAATGGGTGTCTTCGCTTTCAACCTTACCGTTGGTCAGTTCGATATCGACATTCTGACAAGGGTTGGTTGATGGCCAGTCCACCAGCTGAATATCGAGCCTGATAAAAGGATATTTTTGATAAAAAGATGGCAGACGAGGTAACAGCCAGTTATGGCAAAAGGTGTGATTAACACGCAGGCTCAACACGTCGGTTTCTTTTTCCCCGAAGAGGATTTGAGTCTGTAGTTTCAGATGGGCCAATGAGCCAGCAACAATCGGTTGATAATGCTGGGCGGCTGACGTCAGCTTTACGCCTTTGGAGCTGCGTTCAAACAGTGTGGTATCGAGAAAGGTTTCTAAACTTTTAAGCTGCTGACTCACCGCAGCTTGTGTAACACAAAGCTCTCGCGCGGCAGCGCCAATAGAACCGAGGCGGGCAACAGCTTCGAACGCAACAAGGGCACGTAGAGGGGGTAACATGGCTTCACCTGATTGAAATAAAAGTGAAAATTACTTCAATCAGGTTTCAGTTTTTTGCGCTTACCGTTACAGATTAATGACGAAGGGACGTTGATCAGATATTTATGATCAACGTCCCTTTTCTCTATTTCAGGTTTTTTTGATATGTCAGAAGATCAATTACTCTTTGATGTAGAGATCTTTAGAGTAGATACGCCCTTCTACATTGTTCTTAGCAAAACCACCGACACTTGGTCGCACTAGACGGGCCTGCATGTAGTAGTAGATTGGTGCGATCGGCATGTCTTCTGCCAGTAACTGCTCTGCTTGGTCATAGAAACCTTGGCGGTCTTGTTCGCTGGTTGCGGCTAAGGCGCTGTCCATTGCTGCGTCGTACTTGTCATTGCTATAGCGAGCAAAGTTACCCGAAGAACCAGAACGTAACAGGCTCAAGAAGGTTGATGCTTCGTTGTAATCCCCACACCAAGAGGCGCGCATCACATCAAAATCACCTTGGCGACGAGACACCAAGTAAGACTTCCACTCTTGGTTTTCAAGCTCAACTTGTGCGCCTAAGTTGCCGTTCAGCATTGATGCAATCGCCACTGCTATGGACTTGTTCGACTCACTGGTGTTGTAAAGCAGTTTGAAGTCCAACGGATTAGACGCATCATATCCTGCTTCTTTCAGTAACTCTTTTGCTTTTTGATCACGTTCTTTCTGAGTCCACGCGCTGTATTCAGGCTGTGTCGCATCAAAACCA
Source organism: Vibrio sp. IB15 (assembly GCF_016406055.1). NCBI lineage: Bacteria > Pseudomonadati > Pseudomonadota > Gammaproteobacteria > Vibrionales > Vibrionaceae > Vibrio > Vibrio sp. IB15. The sequence continues at coordinate 9,104 of NZ_JAEFCE010000064.1, read as the reverse complement.
GCCGTGTACTCATGAGCAAAGGTATAAGCCGGTAAGTTGCCCACCTGAGTAACACCATTGGTGATAACGTCACGCATCATAGAATAAGAGATAGCTTTACGTACTCGCGCATCATCAAAAGGTGGTCGCGTAGTATTGAATGCGTAGTAGTAAGTACACAGCAGAGGCACTGTGGTAAACGCATCTTTGTATTTGCTTTTAAGCTGTTGCGCCATATGAGTAGGCACATCAGACGTGATATCGACCTCGCCCACTGCATAACGGTTAATCGAGGCATTCTGATTCTCAAACGGAATATAAGTTACTTCGGTTAAGTGAGTATCTGAACTGTTCCAATATTTCGGGTTCTTCTTCAGTTCAATGCGCTCATTCACCACCCACTCGTCTAGTACGAATGCACCATTACCGACAAATTGCTTAGGATCGCTCCACGGCTTGTCGCTACTTTCTAGGGCTGACTTATGCACTGGCATCATGGATGTGTGGCCCGTCATCGCCACAAAGTAAGGCACTTTACTATCGAGTTCGAACTTCACCGTGTGTTTATCAACAGCCGAAACGCCTAGCTCTTCAATCGGCTTCTTACCTTCTGCCACATCAGCAATATTGTTGATTTTGGTGAGCTTTAAGTACCACACATTTGGCGATGCCGTTTTAGGGTCTACCGCTCGTCTTATCGCATACACGAAATCATCAGCCGTCACCAGATCGCCATTCGACCATTGCGCGTCTTTACGCAGGTGGAAGACAAAGGTCTGGTTGTCTTCGGTTTCCCAAGATTCCGCCACACCTGGAGTAATGTTGCCATCGCGATCTTGAATCACTAAACCTTCAAACAAGTCACGTAGAATGTGCATTTCCGGCAAGCCTTCTGCTTTCGCAGGATCGAGTGTCGCAGCTTCTGCATCATTAGCACGCACCAAGTGTTGCTCTTTCGCCAGAGAAGTTCCCGCTGGCAATGTGTCAGCAACGGCAGTCACTGATATAAAAGGGGTCAATAGAGATGAAATGAGTAAAGCCGTTGAATGTTTCTTAAAATCCATATGTTTTTGCTCTCCTAGCCTATCTTTGAAGCAAGTAATAAAATTAACAATGCGACTGTTGACGAGTTTTAATGCTTTCGTTTATCTAAGTAGTTTTTGTAATCGTTAATACTTGATAGTACTTGATCAATCAGGAGATAAAGGTGAGTTTAATTCCAAGAACGGAAAGAGCTGCATTTTCAATAAAGCCGCTGCCATATGGAAAGTCGGTATTGGGCGCACCCTTGCTCTATTTCCCCGCACAAGTAGAAAGTGAGTCTCGAGGTCTAATCATAGCGGGCACACACGGTGATGAAGCCGCGTCTATCGCAGGTTTGTCTTGTGCGCTAAGAAGCCTGCCAGCCGCGAACTTGAGACACGATGTGATTCTGTCGATGAACCCAGATGGTAACCAACTAGGCACACGCGCCAACGCTAATCAAGTCGATCTAAACCGCGCTTTCCCAACTCAAAACTGGACAGAAAACGGCACCGTTTATCGCTGGAGTTCTCACACACCAATCAGAGACGTAAAAGTAAAAACAGGGCAGGCAAACCAGTTAGAACCAGAAGTACAATCGCTCATCAACCTCATTGAACAGCGCAAACCCAAGTTCGTCATCTCTTTCCACGAACCACTCGCCATGGTCGACGACCCCGATCAATCAGAACTCGCCACTTGGCTAGGTAAGCAATTCAACCTACCAGTTGTCGAAGATGTCGATTACGATACCCCGGGGTCATTCGGTACATGGTGCCAAGAGAGAAACTTGCCGTGTATTACCGTAGAGCTACCACCAGTTTCTGCGGACCTGACGATAGAACAGTATTTGGATGCATTTGTGGCTGTGTTGGAGTGTGAGAGGGCTAGAGGCTAGATACCTCCGCCTACCCGATTATTCATTATTTTTCATCTTTAGATTTATACTTCGAATTCCCAATGCAAATCCAAGGGCAAGTAAACCAGCGACAAGTACCGTGCTAGGGGTTGCACCTAAGTTCTCGAACCATTGTGTGAAAAAATGAATCCCCCCGAAAACTGAAACGGTATTTAGAACCCACCTGCGGTTTCTTTTCCAAGCCCAAACTGCAACCGCAATTAATGCGACAGCCCAAACGAAGGCAAATGTAGAAGCGGAAATAATGACTTCTCTTGTTTCGTTTCGCTCGCCCCACAAAGAACCAACCCAAAAGCCCATATTAATCAGAAAAAAGCCGGTTCTCGATGAAGCAATGGCTATTCTTTCGTATTCTGCTGGGAGTCTTTTAGATAGTTGATATAGGCTTATCGACAATAGGCTAAAAAGAATGACTGTGATGGTAGGCTCTTGAATACCAACAAAGTAAGTCGCATGAAAATATCCTGTTCTAGCGCCGATACAAGCTGATAGCATTAATGTTGCTAGAACAGCAAGCAGAGCACTCCTCGCAAATATACTCGCTACAGTAAATATTGTTGTGACAGTTATAATTGATAAAAGGCTACCTTCGCCCGCAACCGTGATTCCACCTCCGTTCATCAATGCGCCTGCCAAAATACAAATGTTAGCAAGTACATTCCATTGTTCGCTGCCACTACTTAATATCACAAGGCCACCGATTATAATGAATGCTCCTATCAATATTGCGGTTGTTGGTTCGGGTACCAGAGCAAGTATCGCACTACTGACAGCAGTAACCCCAAATCCAATTAGGATGTTAAACGCGAGGGAACCCGTAGATTTTGCAGAAAGGGCACTGAATTTTTCGTACTCTTCCCGAGTAACTGCCCCTTCGCTTAACAATTTATCTAGATCGAGAGTTACTTTCATAATGAATCCTCAATATTCATAACGGCTGCGACAGGGACCGACAAATTTAGCACCTAGTTAAGACAAGCAATCTAAATGACACTTTTGGCAGTCTGTTGCTGGCCATTGTTATAGGTAAATACTTTAGGTATTGGCTCATCGATACATGATATAGATATAGATATAGATAAGTACCTAATCAAGCTCTTGAAACACAATTCCCTAAATAGGTTCGATAGAGCGATATCCAATTAAACCCACCAATACGCATCATTATTGTCCGGCCAGTATTCATGTGGCGAGACTCATGATATCAATACTATACGCATATACTTGCTCAATATTTCCTTGAGACAGTTATTCCGTTAGACACATTTAAATAGGTAGGAAAAACCGCACACATAAGTTGTGACTAGGTAAAAGGGCTAGCTTGAAATAGGCTTTTTCGAGTTAGAAAGTGCCACGGGTAAAAATTCAGCTTGTGAAGGTTTTGGACAAAAATCATTTTCGGAAAATCGAACATTAGCAAATTATGAATAACTACAGGTATGGCAAAGGCTCTTGGAGGTGAAGAGTATGCTTGTTTACCAAACGAGAGTCTTGAGCAATATATATCAACAGTAAACCCTAATATCATGCCTCTGCTTTACGATTTCTTTGTAAAGTTCGACTACTTATTCGTGCTACGTCAGTCTAACTCCACTCTAACGGACGAAGAGTCAGAAGTGTTGCTGTCAGCCCAAGACTTAGTTTATGAAATGCAACTTACAATGATGTAAATCGAAATGCAGTGAAGCACTTTTGCGTCATTCTTGAGTGAGTTTGGTGATACAACGTTAGGGAGAACGAAACTTTATCTTTTCAAAATCTAATCTTTAGTATCCATCTGAAAATAAACTATGTTTTTTTACAATTTGGTCTACTGTTAAAAGAGAAAGGAATCTTCTAACAACGTCATTATTAGGTAATCAGAGCATTAAGATTCAGTTGCCACTGCTAGGAAGGAACACACTATGGTTTTAGAGTCATGTCGTATCACGCTAACAAATCAACAAATTATGATTAGTCAATCAGTTGAGAGCTCTCTCTATCTTCTCGAGGCTGAAATCAGCAATGGGATATCTGAAGTTAAAATTGATGCTGACGATGGTTTTCAGGTTCATTCGTATATCTTTGACTCCGTTGAAGAGTCTATTGAAAGCCTGATGAACCTCTAACACTCTAGCTATTATAAGTCTCTATAGAAAGATCTCTTTCAAATAGGTACTTAGCTATAGCAAATTCTAAACGCAACTCACTTGATGAGTGTTCTAACAGGGCATCGCTCTAAGGCGAACTAGGTCAGCAAGGGCGAAACATATTGTTCATTTTACATGGAAGTGAATTTATGAATCTTCTTCGAGCCATATTGCTGAGTCTTCTCGTTACACCTATTTCGAGCCTAGCAGCTAAACCATTAAACTTTGGGATTGTTCCACAGCAATCCGCTGAAAAATTAGCCAGGCAGTGGATGCCCATCCTCCAATATATTTCAAAAGAAATTGGCCAAGAGGTGAGATTTGCCACTAAGTCATCGATTCCTTTGTTTGAAAAAGAATTGTCAAAGGGGTCATATGACATAACCTATATGAACCCTTATCATTATACTGTATTCAGTCAGTCCAACGATTATATAGCGATAGCTAAGGCAAAAAATAAGAAAATAAAGGGGGTTATCGTTGTGAAGAAAGAGAGTGATATATCTACGGTACAAGAGTTAGAGGGTAAAAAGTTAGCGTTCCCTTCCCCTGATGCTTTTGCGGCAAGTATTTTAAGTCAAAGCTTCTTGGCACAGAATAATATCGATATTGAACCTGTTTATGTACGTTCACATGACTCGGTCTACCATAATATTGCTCAGGGCAACTTCGTGGCAGGTGGCGGTATCTATCGAACCTTAAATGCTATGCAGCCTGAAGTGTCAGATAAATTGACGGTTTTGTGGGAGAGTAAAGGCTATACTCCTCATGCCATCGCGGTCGGCCCTCATGTTTCTAAAGACCTTAGAAAACGTATTCAACAAGCAATAACGAGTCTTGAGAATGTTCACCCTGAGCTGTTGTCTCCTCTTAAAATTAAAGGGTTTGAACAAGCAAAAGACAGCGATTGGAATGACGTTAGACTACTCTTTGCCGAAGAGTAACCTTATGAAATTCCAAACCAAAACCTTCCTCGGTATCGCTTTAATTGAAGTTTTTTTTCTCGCGCTTTTGGTCGTTTTTGCTACAAATTTTATAGCTGATTCGAATAGAGCTTTATTTGAAAGCAAGATAGAGACTACTTTAAATTTATTAAAGCTGAGTAGTCTCGATGCCTTGCTTACCTATGATATAGCGCGGCTGGAGAGTATTGCACAAAACGTAATAAAAGATCCCGATATTGTGTCTTTAACAATGAGTATCTCAGGCTCCGAGGTTGTTATCGTTGGAAATAGAGATGCTTATCATACTGACTCGATATTGATTGAAGGAATGATTTTTAAAGGAATGGATGTTCACATAGATGGCATGGTTATTGGTCGGATAGACGCCATTTTTGATGAACGCGCTATCTTGAGTCACATAGAAAGTTCGAGTCAGTATTTAATTATGATAGCGAGTATCGAAGTCGCATTTGTTGCTATCGCCTCTCTATTATTCAGTCGGTTATTGGTAAAAGAGCTACGTAAAGTCACTAAAGCCATTGAAGATATCGAAGTATCTGGCCCTGGCTTGACCCTTAGCTATGAAAAGAATGATGAGATTGGTCAGGTGATTTCAGCCTTCAATCGTATGTCTGTGGAGATGAGAAAACAATATGTCCAGCTTTCATTAGCTAAGGAGTCGGCTCAATCAGCCAATAGAGCTAAAGATGACTTCTTATCGGTGGTAAGTCATGAGATGAGAACCCCACTAAATGGGATTTTAGGGATGGCACAAATCTTGGGGGAAGGAGTCGATGAGGCAAAGAAAGAGCAAATAAGCATTATTGTCAGTTCTGGAGAGCATTTACTTCTCATCATTAATGACATTCTCGACATAGCAAAAATGGAACAAGGTAAGCTTGAGTTGCGCATTGAACCATTCTCATTAGAGGCTTTAGTTCAAGAGGTCAAGAATGCCTTTGATAACACTTGTAAACAAAAAAGTCTTGATTACGTTGTTACCACTGAACATATTGAGGGAACTTACCTTGCTGGAGACAACACAAGATTGAAGCAAGTAATATTCAACTTGCTTGGCAATGCCGTAAAGTTTACAAAAAAAGGAGCTGTCACATGTCACTTTCAATGGCTAGAAAGTGAATCAAGATTAACCATTACCATCACCGATACCGGAATTGGTATTCCTACTGATAAGCTTGAGACGATTTTTAAACCGTTCTCACAAGCCGATAGCTCTACCACCCGCCATTTCGGAGGTACAGGATTAGGCCTTGCAATTGTCACCCAACTCCTTGAACTAATGAGTGGGCAGATAGAGTTGGTGAGTGAAGTTAACGTTGGCAGTCAGTGTACTGTTACACTGCCAATGCCTTCAGTTATCACCAAACCGAACCGTTTCAGCAATGCACTTTCCACTCAAACTCATTGCTTCAAGGGGCGCGCTCTTATCATTGATGATAATCAGATTAATCTCATCGTAGGTGAACTTACCTGTAAGAAATTTGGCTTCGATGTTGATACAACGAGCCAAGCAGAAGAGGCTTTAAATCTCATAAAAGTAAATGACTACCTTTTTATACTTGTTGATCTTCATATGCCCGATATATCAGGTCTCGAATTAATAAAAATAATCAACCAAGTCGATGAAGTCCCTGTGTTATTTGGCTACACCGCAGACATGTCAATAAAATCGATTAGAGATTTTGAGCAAGCAGGTACTCAAGGGGTTTTACCCAAACCCCTTACCGATAAAGCATTTCGACAGGTGGTTAATAATTATTTTATGAACAGTATAAGTCGATCTAAAACGTAGAATAATGTTTTACATCGGACAAAAAGTACAGGTTAGACATCTCTTAAAGCAGCAAGACAGCGAATACGCTTTTGATGTGAGGCAGCAGAAACCTTAACTTTACATATTTTTACAGGGAATAGTTATGGACAAACAAAGTAGGCAGCAGATGGACGAGATTCTTATATTGGTAGGTCTAAGGTCTCGTCTTCTAAAGGTCGAATCGCGCAGCGGTTCCAGATTCATAGCATTTTTTTCTCTCACTTTAACTGCTAACTCATGATCATAAACACGCCAGAATTAACCTTACTTTTCCGATATATCCGAGTGCAGGTTGTTAGTGTATTAGGTGGAGAGCCTAAACATTGGCACTCAGATGAAGAGTTGGATGAATATTTAACGAACATTGATGAGAGAATGGTCTGTTTACTTCATGATTTGTTAGTAATGCTTGATTATGTATATACCTTGAAGCTAAACAATATCGACTTAGAAAACGAAGAACGCGACATCCTAGATGTAGCTCAAGAGCTAATTTTAGCAGTCAAATATCTAAGTCAACGAGATAAATGCCTCGAAAAATGGAGATGAAAAAGTGGCAGCAAAAATGGCAGCACTCATTGTAAATTGACGTTATTTAAGGGTGAAAATCGCCCAAGAATACTGTATTTACATACATGCAATTAATTTTAAGTTGTTGATTTTAATTGACATTTTTTGGTTTTCATTAGGTTCTACGGCATGTCTTCACAGTCTGCTATGGACAAGCACTCAGGTGGTGTTGCTAAGTACCGTGCTGCAGAAGGTAAACTGTTTTACTTCCGTTCCGTGGTTCAGTTCACAACACAATTTCTGACATCCTTGGTGGTGTACGTTCAACTTGTACATACGTAGGCGCAGCAAAGCTTAAAGAGCTAACTAAGCGTACGACTTTCATCCGTGTACAAGAGCAAGAGAACAACGTATTCGGTAAAGAGTAATCTGAACGAATTCGAATAGTTTGAAAATCAAGAGCCGCTTTTTGAACTGACCCCCAATAGTTGGACACCAATTATTGGGGGTCTTTTTATGTCCAAATATAACCGAGAGCTAAAATGTATCATTGCTAAGCAATACTTAGATGGCACATCATCTCTCTACTTAGCAAAACAATATTCAATTTCTTCAAGACAGATACGGTATTGGGCTCAAGTCTTTGCCATCCATGGTGCTAACTCATTTTTATCAACTAAAAGTGAAAAAAGCCCACTGTCAAACTGGATGAGAGTGGGCAAATTAGGTATTACTACTATTTCAAGCAAAGTATGCATAGCCAATAATACTAAACAGGTATCATACTGACAACTGTCACTCTAAAAAAACGGTCAAAGTTTCATCAAAACATATGTAAGTTAAGGGTTTATATTTAAAAAGTTTGCATTTACCAAGTTTAATGCCTATCTAATAATTGATGCTGGTTCACAAATGAGGAGTGATACATGAATAAATCTCAGCTGGTTGAGCATATTGCAAAAAACGCTGAATTATCAAAATCAGATGCTGAAAGGGCTTTAAGTTCTACAATAAATGCAATTGTCGGAGCCCTGTCTGATGGAGGTGAGGTATCATTAGTAGGATTCGGGACGTTCAAAGTAAATGACCGTTCTGCTCGTATTGGTAGAAATCCAAAAACTGGCGAGGAGTTAAATATTCCCGCCGCAAAAGTCCCCGCTTTTAAAGCAGGCAAAGCCTTAAAGGAAGCCTGTAATCATTAAGATATTCACTTGGCACTATTAAGATAAATAACCACCTAAGTAAAACCCACAACTAAAGGTGGGTTTTTCCTTGGTAATACAGCTAACACCAATCGATACTAAGCACTCAACGAATATCTCAGCTTCATCTAGGTAAACACGTGAGGCCGTCAATTGGACACCTTCAATATATTTGCGGAGATCGGCGTCAGCACGTCTTTGGACAAAAACCACTTAGACCTAATACTCTAATTTGTTTTATTTGGATTACTTATTTTTGGAAAAAATGGGTAATCATTAAAACTCGGCTTGACCTAATATGAATATTTACCCAAAAAGAAATTCGACAAACAACAGGGGACTTCACAGCAGACACTCGGAAGTTTTTTCTCAATGACTCCAACGGCTCTAGCTACTATTGCATCACTCGCAGCTTTATTAGCTCGGACTGTACTCTTTGTAACAACTAATTGTTTAATAACTCGGGATCTTCCCAAACATCTTCATAATCTTCCGTTACTAAAAACCTCCAGCCTTCACGAAGGCACTGAATGGCACCCAGAAACGTATAAAGCAGCGAAAGCA
>NZ_JAEFCE010000063.1:0-27524 GCF_016406055.1 Vibrio sp. IB15 | reverse complement strand
TAGTTCAAAAAAAATCCCCAAGCGTGGCTTAGGGATTTGTGTATAAGAGACAGGGTTCACTCCGGCCTTTTTATTACTCTCAATCGGCTAACGCTCAAGCTTAACTCTGAGAATATCGAACTAACGTCTCTCTGTAGAGTGACAACAACGCTTCATCGTCTACTTTAACGCCGACCTTCTGCGCTGGGAATGAACTCCACTCATCATTCATGTATTTGCGTTGGTCGCTTTTCTGGATGGTCATACCTTCAGCAGGGCCGTCTGTTACAACTCTAATTGCACCACTTCGGCACTCAAATAAAGAAGGTTGGATAACATAAGCAATAGCTGATGGATCGTGAACGTGACAGCCTTCCATTCCCACCTTTTCTGAGTAGAACTTCAAATAGTAACGGCTTACATCCCAGATGAACTGCCCTACCTCTCTAGCATCATCTCTTAAATCATCCAAATATTGAGCAGTAAAGAAGCTCTCCTCTGTTACATCAAGCCCGATAACCGTCACAGGCCATGATGCCGTGAAGACCTTGTCTGCAGCATGAGGATCATCGTGTATGTTCGCTTCAGCAAATGGCGTCACATTGCCCCTGTGGTCATTTTCGCCAAAGGCTCCACCCATAATGACCACTTCCTTAACCAAATCGACAATGTCAGGAGCGGCTTCCAATGCCAGAGCAAGGTTAGTGAGAGGACCAACCGCCACGAATGTAATCTCTCCCGGCTCAGCACGAACACTATCAATAATGAACTGATAAGCGGGCTTCTCAATCGCTTTAACCTCTAGTGAACTCGGTGCTTTTACATCACCAAAGCCAGCTTCACCATGCACGACCACGGTAGCACCAACTGGGTCTCTGACTAATGGCTTATCAGTACCCTTTGCCACCAGCGCATTCATACCAAACTTCTGCTTCAGATAAAGCGCATTCTGAGTGCCGTTATCTATCGTCGCATTGCCATAAACCGTCGTAATTCCCATCAGCTCAATCTCTGGGTGAGCTTCAGCAAATAGAATTGCCATTGCGTCATCGATGCCTGGGTCTGTATCGAGGATAATTTTCTTTGTCATATCAGCTTCTTATTCACGCTAGGAAAGAGTGAACAATACCCAGAAAAACGGCAGACAAACGTGACCAAAATCGAAGCAATGATTTTTAATGTTATCAGCCCCAATACTCCACATCTCCAGAGCGACTATCAACGACTTTTTTGTTTAGCCTGACAGAGACCTTTTTGGTAGAATCTGCCGCCCTACTCTATGCTCTGAGATCGTCATGCACTACCAATGCCCTTTGTGTCACCAACCTTTATCTCAACACGATCGTACGTTTAAGTGTGAAAAGAACCATCAGTTCGATTTAGCAAAAGAAGGCTACGTCAACTTGATGCCCGCACACCACAAACGTTCAAAAGATCCAGGTGACAACAAAGAGATGATGCAGGCACGTCGTCGCTTCCTTGAAGGCAACCATTACGAGCCAATGCGCCAAGCGGTTGTCGGCTTATGTTCTAGCTACCTGCCAGACACAGATCCTAGCCTATTGGATATTGGCTGTGGCGAAGGGTATTACACCAACGAAATTGCGTTGAATCTTCAAGATAAAAACGGCGTGATTTTTGGCCTAGACATTTCTAAGATTGCCATCAAATACGCGGCTAAACGCTACCCTGCGGTTGACTTCTCAGTTGCCTCTAGCCATCGTCTGCCCTTTGCTGAAAACAGCTTAGACGGCATTCTACGCATTTATGCACCATGTAAGGCAGAAGAGCTCCAACGCACAATTAAAGACAATGGTGTCGTGATTACAGTAACACCAGCAAGCCGACACCTATATCAGTTGCGTGACGCCATTTATGATGGTGTGCGTTTACACGATGAAGATCCTGAATTGATCGAAGGTTTTACTCTTGAGCACCAAGAGCACCTAAACTATATGATGGAACTATCGGGGTCAGTTGCATTCGACCTGCTACAGATGACGCCGTTTGCTTGGAAAGCGACTGAAGAGTTTAAACAACAACTCACCAACGCAGAGCAATTCAACTGTGAAGCTGACTTTATGCTAAGAGTGTACCGCAAAAAGATTTAATTGATATTGATTATCGTTTGCATTGAAATCTCATCTTGCCTCCTTTAGTATGCGTGTTCTTCAAGGAGGCATTTCATGCAACGTATTATTCTTATCGGATTAGCCACTCTTCTCACAGCTTGTGCTAATCAACCTTCAGAAAACACTTCTCAAAAAGTGGTTCAACCGGAAACCGTTTCCACCTACTACGATTATCAGTTTGCCTCACCAAAAGGTGAAGCACTCTCTCTTAACGCTTTACCTCAAGAACTGCTAGACGCTGACGTTATTCTTATTGGCGAATGGCACACTCATTCCGCCATCCACCGCTTTCAAACTGACTTCTTAAAAGCGCGCCAAAACACAGGTTCAAACATTGCCCTGTCAATGGAACAGTTCACTCGAGAACACCAAGACACACTTAACCGATACCTAAACGATGAGATTGGTGAACAAGTGCTTATCTCTCAGGCTGCCGCTTGGCCAAATTACGAAAGTGATTACCGCGCATTAGTAGAGTTCGCAAAAGCGAATGACTTAGATGTTATCGCAGCGAATGCACCAAAGCCCTTTGTTCAGTGTATTGGCCGTAAAGGGTTACCGTATCTAGAACAGCTTTCTTCGGAACAGAGAGATTGGGTAGCGACTGAAGTTAATATTGGCGATAGCCCTTACAAAGACAAGTTCATGGCATCGATGCACCACGGTACGCCTGAACAAACTGAAAAGCAGTTTGCCGCTCAAGTGACTTGGGATGAAACCATGGCGGAATCGATTGTCGATTACCTAGCAACGAACCCTGACAAACAAGTGATTCATGTCGCAGGTAAATTCCATACGGAAGGTGGTTTAGGCACAGCCGCTTCTATCTCGCGTCGCAATCCTGACCTGAAAGTCGCCATCATCACGCCTGTTGATGCATTGTCTTCAGATTCAAGTGATTACCAACTACAGGTATTGTCTCCACCCATACGTTTTGTTCAGAAAGAAAACCGCATGAAGGCATATAAACACCTATCTAAACGCAGCTCAGATCTACAATGTGATTGAGCTCGCTTAACCTTCTACAACAAACATATGTATCGGCATAGGAATTGCTTAAATACCAAGCAGTTTTGATTAAGCAGAAGAAAATGTAATGTGCGAATAAAAAAACATCACTATCGATGATTAATTGCACAAGTTTTTCACACCTCTGCCGATACTATGTTTAAGGATAGGTAAGGAGAGCTATATGACGCCAGTAGGAACGAGTAATACTCAGCTATATTCGCCTTCGCAGATGAACGCTAAAAGTTCAGCTAACGAAGCTGAAAAGCCTGCGCCGCTTAAGGTTGAGCAAAATACGGTTAAACTTTCTGAAGAGGGCAAAGCGCTCTTATCTGCCCTTAAAGAAATCGATAAAGAAGCTAAGAAGGTTGAAGCAGAAAACGCGACAGTTACCGATAAAGTTGAATCATTTGCTCACGGTGCTCTAGGTATGGATCACCCAGATAAGATCGAAGAAGAAGATGACGGTTCTTATTCAGCGGGGCAATACCTATCCGCAGCGGCAACCGTAGGCGGTATTCTTCTTGCTCTAATATAGCCTTACCTGCGTAGTCCTTTGATCGTATTTTATTCAAAATAAAAGCGATTTGTCGTCACGACAATAGACCCGATTAGGTCAGAAAAACGAGTTCATTCCATAATTCCGCTCTCATTTAAATGGAATAATACTCGTGAAAAACACTTTTGAGCTTATCGATAAGCCAACCTTCTTTGGTGCGATTGCACTCCTCCTCACGATAGTTTTCCCGCTCATTCTGTTCCCTGCTCAAGGCGCAGACTGGATTGCGGTTGCGAAAACATTCATGACTGATCAACTTGGTTTTCTATATCTAGCGCTAGGTCTCGCAGCCTGTGCATTTATGGTGTACGTGGTGTTCAGTGATATGGGACAAATTAAACTAGGCGAAGCTGATGAAGAGCCTGAGTTTAAAACTGCTTCATGGGCTGCCATGCTATTTTGTGGGGGTATCGGTGCAAGTATCTTGTACTGGGGCTGTATTGAGTGGGCTTACTACTACCAATCACCTCCTTTCCAACTAGAGCCTGGCAGTGAAGAAGCAGTACGCTGGGCAGCGACCTACGGTCTGTTCCACTGGGGACCAATCGCATGGTCTATCTACCTAATTCCGGCAATTCCTATCGCTTACTTCTTCTACGTACGTAAACAACCTGTTCTAAAGATCTCAAGTGCACTAATGCCTGTTCTTGGTGAGCACCGTAGTAAAGGCGTACCAGGAAAGATCGTTGATATCCTATTCATTTTCGGCCTATTAGGTGGCGCAGCAACAACCTTAGGTTTAGCAGCACCTCTAATCACCGAAGGCTTGAATCACCTGTTTGGCCTACCGAAAAACAACCTGACACAAGTGACGGTTCTTTTGGTCTGTACTGCTATTTTTGCTTACTCGTCTTACGCAGGTTTGGAAAAAGGCATTAAGATCCTGAGTAACATCAACTTCTGGGGTGCAATGGGTCTATTGGCTTTCGTACTGATTGCTGGTCCAACGATCTTCATGCTGGAAACCGGCTTAGACTCGATTGGCCGTCTGCTGTCTAACTTCTTCGTGATGGCGACATGGGCTGAACCATTTGGTGGCTACGGCACATTCGAAAATACGCACTTCCCACAAGACTGGACGATTTTTTACTGGGCATGGTGGCTAGTATTTGCACCAAGTATGGGTCTATTTGTAGCGCGTATCTCTCGCGGTCGAACCATCAAACAAATGGTGTCAGGTTCTATCTTCTTTGGTTCACTAGGTTGCTTCCTATTCTTCATGATCTTGGGTAACTACGGTCTGTCTCTACAACTGTCTGGCGAGCTAGATATTGTAGCTGTACTAAACAATGAAGGCGCAACTAAGGCTATCTTCTCGATGCTGGCACAGTTACCGATGAGCACAATCGTTATCGCGGTATTTACACTACTGTGTATCATTTTCACTGCGACTACCTTTGACTCTATCTCATACATCCTTGCCTCTGTTGTTCAGAACAACGTGACAGAAGAACCAATGCGTTGGAACCGTATGTTCTGGGCATTCACACTGTCGTTCTTACCAACGATTCTGATGTTCCTGGGTGGCTTGAGTACGTTACAAACTGCAGCGATTGTTGGTGGCCTACCGCTACTGGCTATCTCTGTGATGTTGATGATTTCAGCAGTGCGCGCAACTAGCCTCGATTTACGTCACCAAGATGCGTACATCGAACCAACGATTAACATCGAAGAACTGCCAGACATGGATCCATGGTCAGCTGAAGGTATGGCACTGGCGCAGTTTGAGAAAGAAAGAGACGCTGCGCAAGAAGCTGCAGAGCTTGAGCGTGTTGCTTATACAGAACTAGCAGCAGTGAAAAAAGAAATTCGCGCTTATGTGCTAGAACAAGGTTCACAAATGGAAACTCACGAGTTACCAGAGAACCTTCAGCAAGCACTTGAGCAGGCCGAGAGTAATCTTAGTGCCGCACAAGCGAAAAAGGTCGAGTTATCTGAGCAGGCTCAGAATGCTCGAATCGCGTTCAACCAAGTGGTTGCAGATCTACCGCTTGCTTGACTTTAGCCATGACGCTGCCCACGAGTTTGGGCCCTCCTAAATAAGCCAAAGGCTCACAGAAAAGTGAGCCTTTTTTTATTTCTATTCCAAGATTTGAGTTATTGCTCAACTTTATATTTATGAAATAAATATGAAACAAAGTTGACATATTTGAGTGTTTTAATCACCCCGCTTATATAAAAAGGGATAAACAATGAAGCACTTTATGAAACCTGTTATTGCCGCAGTGGCAACGTCAACACTCTCATTCAATGTACTTTCAGCAGAAATCAAAAATGTCATTCTAATGATTGGCGATGGTATGGGACCTCAACAAGTTGGCTTATTAGAGACTTATGCAAACCAAGCACCTAACTCAATCTATAAAGGTCAAAAGACCGCCCTTTATCAGCTTGCTCAAGAAGGCGTGATTGGTTCATCTCTTACCCACCCAGAAGATGCGATTGTGGTCGACTCTGCTTGTTCCGCAACCATGCTTGCTACAGGTATCTACACAGGTTCAGAAGTTATTGGTATTGACTCCCAAGGCAATCATGTAGAAACCGTACTAGAGAAAGCGAAAAAAGCGGGTAAAGCAACCGGGCTGGTTTCCGATACGCGCTTAACTCACGCAACACCTGCCGCATTCGCCGCGCATCAGCCACACCGCTCTCTAGAAAACCATATTGCTAGCGATATGCTGGAAACAGGTGTCGATGTGATGCTTTCTGGCGGGCTACGTCACTGGATCCCTAAGTCAACCAATGATAAAGGCGAAACCTACAAACAACTTGAGCAACTGACCCAAGGTGACGTTTATCTCAAGTCAAAACGTAAAGATAACCGCAACCTTCTTGCTGAAGCCCAGAAAGACGGCTATCAATTAGCGTTTAACCGAGATATGCTCGACAACGCTGACGGCGACAAATTACTTGGTCTATTCGCGTACTCTGGCATGGACGATGGCATCGCATATAGCAATAAAAAGCTGAGTGGCGAACGCACACAACCGAGCTTAAAAGAGATGACGCAAAAAGCGCTTAACGTCTTATCAAAAGATGAAGATGGCTTTTTCCTAATGGTTGAAGGCGGTCAGATAGATTGGGCTGGGCACAGTAATGATGCGGGTACTATGCTGCACGAACTGCTCAAGTTTGATGAAGCAATTCAAACGGTATACGAATGGGCAAAAGATCGTGAAGACACAATCGTAATCGTCACAGCAGACCATGAAACTGGCTCTTTCGGCTTTAGCTATTCATCAAGTGAGCTACCAAAGCCACAGAAGCGCCCAGGAGAAGCCTTTACCGATCGTGATTATGCGCCAAACTTTAACTTCGGTGCCTTCGATATTCTTGATGGTTTATACAATCAGAAACAAAGCTACTACGGCATGATCAGTGAATACCAAAAACTCGACAAAGCTGAGCAAACGCCTGAGAAATTCGCTGAGATCGTGAACAAAAATAGTGAATTTCAAATCACCGCAGAACAAGCGAAAAAGGTACTAGCAAGTAAGCCAAACCCATATCGACTGGCGCAACACAAGTACCTTTCTGAAGAAAATGTACCAGCCATCAACGATTTCGATGCCTTCTTCCCATATAACGACCGTGGCAACCTACTTGCTCGAGAGCAAGCAACAGGTCAAAACATCGTTTGGGGTACAGGCACACACACACACACACCTGTGAACGTGTTTGCTTGGGGGCCTGCAGAAAAAATATTACCAGTATCAAAAATTATGCATCACTCTGAGCTTGGTGAATACATCAAACAGCAAGTAAATTAGCCTGAGATTTTTTGCTAGCTTAACTTAACGCCCTGCGGGGCGTTTTTTGTTTTAAGAGTTAAAGCGTTTAAGAATTTAAGCTAAGTAAGTTTCAAATTTAGGTGACACCAAATAGCAAAACAGCCGCTGTTGAGCGACTGTTTTTTTTATCATTAACGATTTGGGTGATTAAGGATGTGGTCTTCCCAATCCACAACATCAATTTCGTACACAACTTTGTTGCGAACGCTTTCACCCGCAGCATGCATTTCAGATTTAGAACCTGTGATTAATGGGTGCCACTCTGGAAGCGGCTTCGACTCTGATAGCAGTCGATAAGCACAAGTATCAGGTAGCCAATGGAACTCATCGATCTTGTCACGAGTTAGCTTCAGACATTCTTCACCTGAAGTGAAACGGTTTGGATAGTCCTTACAAGAACACGTTTTGTCGTTCAGCCAACTACACGCCACATTGGTGTAGTAAACCTCATCGCTATCTTCATCCATAAGCTTATGCAGGCAACACTTACCACAACCATCGCACAGAGATTCCCACTCTTGCTCGGACATCTGCTCTAGTGTTTTTTCTTGCCAAAATGGATTCGTCATAGGATTACTTCTTACTCTTTTACTGGGGTGCGTGTTATACCGCTAGCCCATAAAAAGTTCAAGGATAATAATTGTTCATTCTTTGATCCAATCAATAGCTGTCACTGCCATTATTTTTTGCTACTATCGCGCACCCTGTTATTTAGTGAGTTTAATTTGATGGAATGTCGCCTAGGTTGTGGAGCATGCTGTATCGCTCCGAGTATTACATCTGCTATTCCTGGAATGCCAAATGGTAAGCCTGCGGGCGTACGCTGCATTCAATTAAACGAACAGAATCTTTGTAAGCTGTTTGGTCAAGACTCACGTCCTAAAGTGTGCCATCAATTCAAAGCTTGCCCTGTTATTTGCGGAAAAGCCGATCAAGAAGCACTCGATAACTTAATCGAACTTGAGGCGATCACTTAACCATACCTCTGCCCTTTTCTGACATCTATATGC
Organism: Vibrio sp. IB15; assembly: GCF_016406055.1. Classification (NCBI taxonomy): domain Bacteria; kingdom Pseudomonadati; phylum Pseudomonadota; class Gammaproteobacteria; order Vibrionales; family Vibrionaceae; genus Vibrio; species Vibrio sp. IB15. The sequence continues at coordinate 19,045 of NZ_JAEFCE010000063.1, read as the reverse complement.
CCAAGATTTCACAATTTTGCGAAATCTAAACTATCTTGTTGATACAGGTACAGATTAATAAGGATCGTTATGAATAGGTATATCGCAGAAATGTTTGGTACGTTTTAGTTGGTGTTAGGTGGTTGTGGTAGTGCCGTCTTAGCCGCCGCTTTTCCCGATGTAGGTATTGGACTGCTTGGGGTCTCTCTTGCCTTTGGTTTAACCGTACTCACCATGGCTTTCGCTATTGGGCATATATCCGGTTGTCACCTCAACCCAGCTGTTACTATCGGCCTTTGGACAGGTGGTCGTTTTGATGCCAAAGATGTTGTCCCTTACATCATTGCTCAAGTACTCGGCGGCATTATTGCTGGCGGCGTATTATTTGTGATTGCCTCCGGCCAAGCAGGCTTTGATGCCGTTTCATCAGGCTTCGCGTCTAATGGCTTTGGCGAACACTCTCCCGGTGGTTACTCACTAACCGCAGCACTGGTCTGTGAGGTGGTGATGACCATGGTATTCCTATTCGTGATCATGGGAGCGACCGACTCTAAAGCACCCGCGGGATTTGCACCTATAGCGATTGGTCTCTGTTTAACCCTAATACACCTTATCAGTATTCCTGTAACCAATACCTCTGTAAACCCAGCTCGAAGCACGGGTGTAGCGTTGTTTGTTGGTGATTGGGCTGTATCGCAATTATGGCTATTCTGGGTTGCTCCGATTATCGGCGCTTTGATTGGTGCGGTGATATACAAAGCCGTTCGTGGCTCGGATTAAGCTCGGAGAAGGGTTGAAGAAAAAAGCTTTTGAGCAACAAAAGAAAAAGCCGCTTAGTGATGATTCACCAAGCGGCTTTTTTAGATCTTATGACGACCGAGCAATGAGTGTGAAAGCGTGGTGCCATCCACCAGCTCTAGCTCACCACCGACGGGAACACCATGAGCGATTCGGCTAGCGTTCACTTCATGGGCATTACACAGCTCAGCAATGTAATGCGCTGTCGCTTCCCCTTCAACAGTCGGGTTAGTCGCTAGGATTACTTCAGAGATATCACCACGACGTAGGCGGTAGTCCAAAACATCGAGGCCGATGTCACTTGGACCAATACCATCAAGTGGTGAAAGGTGCCCCATAAGCACAAAGTAACGACCAGAGTATTGGCCAGTTGCTTCGATAGCTGCAATATCAGCTGGGCTTTCTACTACACAGATTTGACCATTTTCCTGACGTTTAGGGTTGGTACAAATGTGGCAGGTATCTTCTTCAGTAAAAGTACGGCACTCATTGCAGTGACCGATTTCAGTCATTGCTTGGCTAAGAGCATCAGCCAACTGAAGGCCGCCTTTTCTATCGCGCTGTAACAAATGAAAGGCCATACGCTGCGCCGACTTGGGGCCAACCCCAGGTAGACAACGTAAGGCCTCCATCAAATGCTCCAGCATATGACTGGTACGCATATTTAACCGTTCTAATTTTCAAATAACGGCCCGCTCAAGTAAGGCAAGAACGAACCCTTAGAAATAAGTCGCTTAGAAAGGCATCTTCATGCCTGGTGGAAGTTGCATTCCGCCAGTGATGCTAGCCATTTTTTCTTTTTGAGTTTCTTCAACACGACGAGCCGCATCGTTGAAAGCAGCAGCGATAAGATCTTCAAGCATCTCTTTATCGTCTTCCATTAGGCTTTCATCGATATCAACACGGCGAACGCTGTGGCTACCAGTGATTGTTACTTTTACAAGGCCAGCACCAGATTCACCTGTTACTTCCATATTTGCGATTTCTTCTTGAAGCTTTTGCATGCGCTCTTGCATTTGCTGGGCTTGCTTCATCATGTTGCCCATACCGCCTTTACCAAACATGTTAATACTCTCTGGTCTAATTGGTTTATTAAAATTTATTAAGCTATAAGCGCTTAAATGGGGGTTAAAGCAGTGTGATTCAACCCCTCAGTGTTCAGTTCTTCGATCGGTGCATCTAAGATGATACGCCCATCACTAAATCAAAATTAACGTTAGATAGGACGAACACTATCTCTGTCGAGTTCTGCAGCGAAGCGTCTTTCGATAAACTGTACGTTGGCATCGTTTTCCAAACTGGTAAACGCGTCTTTCAACTTACCTTGGTACAGCCTTTCTCGTAATTCTAGTGGTGTTTCACCATCATCGCCGATTTCGACGCTCAAGTGACACTCTTCTCCGAGTACCGTATTGAGAGACTGTAATAGTTCGCTCTGCGCTCGGTCCGTATTCAAGTGAGCTTGGCTCGATCTCAAGGTTAGCGTTATCGATGTATCATTCTTAGTAAATACAGAGTTCAACGCTAACTGTTCAACAAGCTTAGCTGTCTCTAGCTTTTGAATCGTGGCAGACCATTCATCTTGAGCAATCGACTCGTTAAGCAGCTTTTCTACCATTTCTGGCGTTTTGACGTGCTCTAGCGCTCGCTTGATCTGAGTAGGTGTAAGCTCTTTGCTCGCCTCTTTTACAACAGGTTTAGACGGTTTCCAGCGATAAGGTTCATTATCATTGGTAACATTTTCTGTCGGAGAGGTTGGTAAAGAAGCTGGCGACACCCGCTCAGAACTACCGTGTTGCTGAGCAACTCGGTCAAGAACTGAAGTTTTAGCTGGTGCCGCTTTAGCCTTTTTTGGCGTTGAACCTTTACTGTCCTGTGCTGCGTTACCTCTACGCTGGGAGCGTAATTGGTGGCGCAAACCACTGACAGGTGATGCAGGACGTACAGGCTGCCCTTCAGGCGCAGACGGTGCAACGTTTTGTGGCTGAGCCTGAGCTTGATCCTGATAGCTCGCTTGCTGCTGAGGCTGTGCTTGTTGAGTCATAGGACTCATCGACTGCTCTGAACCGTAGCTTGGACGTTCGTCATAAGCTGGCGGCGCGTCATACTGGCTTTGCGGGTAATCCTGTTCTGGATAACCTTGATGACCAGAATGCTCAGGGTAGCCTTGTGAATTCGGATACTGAGCCGGACTTTGCTGCGGAGCTTGTTGTGCAGGTTGCTGCTGCATCTGCGGCTGTCTCGGAGCGGCCGTTGGCGCTGGTTGACTAACCGACTGAGCTTGACTCTGAACCGGCGCAGCAACAGGACTCGTCGACTGAGTAGAGATCGCCGTTGCGACATTTTGCTCTGCAGGCCTAAATGCCAACATGCGTAAAACCACCATCTCAATACCAACACGTGCGGTTGGCGATAACGGTAAGTCTTCACGACCTTTTAGCACTATCTGGTAATAAAGCTGAATATCTTGAGGGCTTAACGCTTTACTCAGCAGTTCAAGCTTCTCTGCGTCAGGCTGAGCTTTGTCTAAGGTAGACGGCAACGCTTGATACATGGCGAGACGATGAAGTTGAGCAGCAAGTTGATTCAGTAAACCATCCCACTCTACGCCATTCTCAGCAAGGTTTTGGATACAAGCCATCGCCTCTTGAGGCTGCTTACTGCTAATAGCCTCAAGTAGATGGATCGCTTGGTCAGTATCCAATGTGCCAAGCATGTGCGCAACCGTATCAGTCACGACATTGCCGTTGCCTAATGCGATAGCTTGGTCTGTCAGGCTCAAAGCATCACGCATACTACCGTCGGCAGCATGAGCAATCATTCCAAGCGCACGAGACTCAGAGGTTACCTTCTCTTGTTCAAGAATATGGTCAAGCTGCTCGTGGATATTATCAACGCTGATCGGCTTAAGATGGAACTGCAGACAACGCGACAAGATAGTCACTGGCAGTTTTTGTGGATCGGTCGTTGCAAGCAAGAATTTCACATACTCAGGCGGCTCTTCTAACGTCTTTAGAAGCGCGTTGAAACTGTGCCTAGAAAGCATGTGTACTTCATCGATAAGGTAAACCTTAAAGCGACCACGCGCAGGTTTGTACTGAACATTGTCCAGAAGCTCGCGGGTATCTTCTACCTTGGTACGTGATGCCGCATCGATCTCTAGCAGGTCAACAAAGCGACCTTCATCGATCTCTTTACAAGTTGCACATTCACCACAAGGGGTTGAAGTAATGCCTGTTTCACAGTTAAGTCCCTTAGCAAACAAGCGGCCGATGGTCGTTTTACCGACACCGCGAGTTCCGCTAAATAGGTACGCATGGTGCAACCTATTTTGGCTAAGGGCATTCTCTAATGCTGTTAAAACATGGGCTTGACCAACCACTTCTTTGAATTTGGTTGGTCGCCATTTTCGCGCTAACGCAAGATAGCTCATGAATAATTCCGAAAAGGATTAGTGGCCGTCGAATTCGCAGATGCTAAACACTTCTAGACCTAAGCCTTCTAAGCGCTTGTCACCACCGATTTCTGGAAGATTAATTACAAATGCAGCGTGCTCTACCACACCACCAAGCTGACGAATCAACTTTGTTGTCGCTTCAATCGTACCGCCAGTTGCTAGTAGGTCATCAACCATCAGCACTTTATCGCCTTCAACGATAGCATCAGTATGAATTTCTAGTGTATCTGTGCCGTACTCAAGCTCATAAGATTGTGCCACAGTTTCACGAGGCAGTTTGCCCGGCTTACGCACAGGGATGAAGCCAACACCTAGCTCTAATGCTAAAGGCGCACCGAATAGGAAACCACGAGCTTCAGTACCAACGATCTTAGTAAAGCCCATGTCCTTGTATGTTTCCGCTAACAACTCGATAGTCGCTTTGTAAGCTGCTGGGTCTTCCATCAAGCTTGTTACGTCACGGAACAAAATACCCGCTTTAGGGTAATCAGGAATGCTTTTGATGCTTGCTTTGATCAGAGAGATTTTTTCTGTGTTCATAATCTTATGCACTTCATTAGGCCGCTTTCCAAACTCTGGTTAACGAATCAAACATCAACGCTTGAAATTAAGGAAAGGTACGATTGGTATTCATTGCAACGAGAGTCATAACTCTAATTGCTGAAATAATAAACGCCCGCTATACAAGCAGGCACACTGGCTTAATGGTAGTGATTTTCTTTGCTGTCAGCAACCAACTCATGGGTTGGAAGTCGCATAAACCATGTGAGAAGAATAACAAGTACACAAATTAGGAAAGCCTTGACCCAAATGAGTGGAGCAAAGTAGATAGATAACGCAAAACTCAACAAGATAAAGAATACGCCACGCGTTTTAACTTGCTTGGTGACAGCGCCGTGTTGGTACCAGTTTTCTAACAGAGGACCGAGCGTTTTATGCTCATGCATCCATTTGTGAACTTTTGGATTGCTTCGCATGAAACATGCACTAGCAAGAAGAAGGAATGGGGTGGTTGGCAGAACGGGTAATACAATCCCTAGAACTGCAAGAAAGATACAAAGGCCACCAGCAATATTCAGGCTTAAAACTCGAACGCTAACTGTGGCCTCCTTGAGTTAGCTATCACCATTTGGCGACGACAGCTTAACTAAAATGTTGCGTAGCCATTAAATACACGGATCAACGTTAGTGTTGCTGGTAGTAATGGAATCATTAAAAATGCGGCTAGAAAGCCTAAAAAGTAGAATACATTAAACGGGTCTTTAAAGTCTTGATTATCTGCCATGATTGCTTCTTGTTTTTGTTAGTAAAGGTAAGTCCAGTGGCGAACCAAACCCGCTTTGCTAAATAGACATTTAACAAAAAAGGCATAGTCACACCATTTGCGCAACTATACCTTAATCAATTATTCACAAAAACCGAGGAAATATAGGGTTAATCGGTTGTCCCTTGATGGATATCCAAGCTGAAACTTGCCGCTCCAAGCAGGCTCAACGACAACTGACAGCCCTGCTCTATTGGTAAATCTCTGGTGATAAAGTTCTTTTTACAGTTATCGCCTAAGCGTTCACCTGCTGCAATATGTTGATTCATTTCACCATTCGACCAACGCCCATCTAAACCCGCAGGCAAAATTGAGATAGTGCCTTCAGCGAGGTTAGCAACTCCAAACAGCGCGTTGACAGGTGTTGAACACGCCGAGCAGCGAATCCCTTTCTCCAAAATTTCAGCGATATCTTTGAGGTCAGCACTAAAATCTTTTCTATTTCTTAAGTAATCGTGGAACAAAGCTCTCACTAACAAGGTAGTCGCAGAGCCACCATTTTCAGAAGACGCTGAATCGACAAGGTAGAAAGCAAACTGCCCATTCATCGTCCATGCATAATCAAATACAAGCGGCATCATTTCCGTTGATTGCAACAAACGGTAGCTGCAACGCCATGAGCCTTGTCTTGTGTCTTTGTCTGGTAACAACGCGTGCAACAAATCTCTTGCTGCGCTTGGGTTGTCCTGCAAGTAATTCAGGTGCCAATGTAACTCTTGGTCTTCCGGGATCTCTCCTCCATCATCCACACAAAACCACTGGCTTGAGAAATCTCGTTGATCTGAAAGGTTGTCGAACGAATCTGTTAATGTGTTGGCAATCGCACTGCTTAGATGACCGTGGTCCTCTAATGGCTTAGCTAAAAAGTCTTTAATACCAAATCGTAGTGCTTTCGCTACATCAGACATGTCATCTGTCGCAGACACCACAATCATAGGCAGTGATGGGTACTCTAAACTGAGCTCTTCTACAAGCTCGATACCGTCCAGGATCGGCATTGATAAGTCACACACAATTAAATCTGGCGCTGCATCTCTGAGCTTCTGCAAAGCGTCCAGTCCGTTTTCAGCCTCAACCACTTTATAACCAACCTTTTCAAGGTAAGCGCCGGTTATACGGCGAAAAATAGGATCATCATCAACCAACATTACGCATTTCTGGTTCATCACTTCCTGTGCCGAGGTCATTACTGGCTGACTGTGAGTTTTGTACATAATTTCTAACCTCACAAAACTAAGTCGAATTATTATTGTTATCTGTTCTAAGAACTAATATAAAACTTAGTAATAAAATGCTAAATACACAAATGTTCACTCTTTACTGGTAATTCGTGACAAGGCTTGGAATACTTGTAAATAGTGCAACAAGTTGACATGACGCAAACATTGATCTCAATGTTACGTATAAATTAGATGAGATTGTAAACAAATGTGTCTGGATTTATGAAATTAGATGATTTAAACCTCTTTCGACTCGTCGTTGAAAATGGGAGCTACACCGCAACATCGCGCAAGACTATGATTCCGGTTGCGACCATCACACGACGGATCCAAGCTCTAGAAGACTCGCTAAACCTGAGACTTCTCAATAGACACGCGCGTAAACTCTCTTTAACAGAGGCTGGCGAACGTTTCTTTAATGAATGCTCTCCACTGCTGCAACGTCTCTCTTCGACTGCCGAAGAACTGACGGATGTTTGTAAAGGTGCTTCCGGTAAGATCCGCATTACAGCGCCTTCCAACCTGACTAAGCGCATGATGATGCCAATGTTCAGCGACTTCATGACTCAATACCCAGATATCAATATTGAGTTGATGATGAACAACCAAGCCGATCAACTCGACCCTACAGAGTGGGACGTGATTTTCAGAGTGGGTCCGCAACGTGATTCAAGCCTCATCGCTCGAAAAATCAGTGAAGTGAAAGATATTCTTATCGCGAGCCCTGAGTACTTAGCGAAGAACCCTGCACCGAGCCATGCTGAAGAACTGGCGAACCATTCATTGCTTAAAGGCTACCCACTGATTAAGTGGCAGCTAAGTAACTCGAATGATGAGACAGTAGTTAACAGTGAAAAAGGCCGCTTCAACGCAAACGCACTTAATGTGGTGAGACAAGCTTGTTCTGAAGGTCTAGGTATCACACTGATGCCAGACGTGATGATTCGCGAATACATTGAAGATGGTAGCCTAGTACAAGTACTGGAAGACTGGAGCGCTAACCCACGTGACATCTACATGCTTTATAACCACAAAGACCATCTACCTGAGAAAGTTAGATTGTTTATTGATTTTGTGATCGCTTACCACATTCACTAGGTTAATCCCCTACTTCAAAAACAAAAAAACCAGAGCCGATGCTCTGGTTTTTTATATTCTTGCCACTAACGAAAACTAAGCGCCTTCGTTGTGTAACTCTAGGTTCGCCAGATCTTGTTGGATCTCACGCTGAATCTTAGAATCGTCATTACGTAGAGAGTCTAGGAAATCTAGGTACGCTTGGTCGATATCACCCGTTACATACTCGCCATTAAACACAGAAGTATCGAAACGCGCGATGTCTTGGTTACCCATGCCTACCGCAGAAATCAAGTCTGGTAGCGTTTGGAAGATCAGAGCGTCTGCGCCAATCTGCTTACAGATCGTTTCATTGTCACGACCATGAGCAATTAGCTCTGTCGCGCTTGGCATATCGATACCGTAAACGTTAGGGAAGCGAACCTCAGGCGCCGCTGACACCATGAACACTTTGTTTGCGCCAGAGTCACGAGCCATCTCAATGATTTGCTCTGAAGTGGTACCGCGTACAATAGAGTCATCAACCAATAGAACGTTCTTACCTTTAAACTCAGAGCGAATTGCGTTGAGTTTGCGGCGAACTGACTTCTTACGCTGCTGCTGTCCAGGCATGATAAACGTACGACCAACGTAACGGTTTTTCACGAAACCTTGACGGTATGGCTTGTCGATAGCTTGAGCGATACGCAGTGCAATGTCGTTAGAGGTTTCTGGAATTGGGATAACCACGTCAATGTCTAAGTCTGAGTACTCTTCTTTAATACGCTTACCTAGTAATTCACCCATCTCAACACGTGCGCTGTACACTGAAATTTTATCGATGAATGAATCAGGGCGTGCAAAGTAAACAAACTCAAAGATACATGGGTTGAGCTGTGGGTTGTCTGCACATTGCTTAGTGAAAAGCTCGCCATCGAATGTTGCGTAGATAGCTTCACCAGGTGCCACATCGCGCATGAAATCGAAACCAACAGCATCAAGTGCTACCGATTCAGACGCCACCATGTACTCTGTTTTACCTTCGACTTCACGCTTACCTAAACACAGTGGACGAATACCGTGTGGGTCGCGGAATGCGATCATACCGTGGCCAATGATCATAGCTGTTACTGCGTAAGCGCCACGAATTGTGCGGTGCACGTTTGATACAGCGCGGAAAACATCATCAGAAGTCACGTTACCTTTAACCGTATCGATCTCATGAGCCAACACGTTCAAAAGCACTTCTGAATCTGAAGTTGTATTCACATGACGGCGGTCTTTTTCGAACAACTTTTCACGAACTTCGTTCGCGTTCGTTAGGTTGCCGTTGTGAGCCAACGTGATGCCAAAAGGCGAGTTTACGTAGAAAGGCTGAGCTTCCGACGCGCTTGAGCTACCTGCAGTCGGGTAACGAACATGGCCAATACCAACGTTACCTTGGAGGCGTTGCATGTGTTTTGCTTCAAAAACATCTTTTACTAAACCGTTCGCCTTACGCAGACGGAAACGATTGCTTTCTATGGTACAAATACCAGCGGCATCTTGGCCACGATGCTGCAATACCGTTAAAGCGTCATAAATAGACTGGTTTACAGGTGTTGAACCCACGATTCCAACAATACCACACATGTCCTAATCCTCGATTTTTCGACATTAACTGGCGCTATAGCGCGCCAGATAAGAAACTAGATGTTGCTTGTAAATGCTCGAAGAACGGCGCAATGATTCGACTAAATTCCGGAACCAACTGCGAATTCTTCCACCACTCAGAACTTGGGAATGCAGTAAACGCATCCATGAAAAACAACACTGCAGAAACAATCAAAACACCACGTAAGCCACCAAAGACGACACCGAGGATTCTGTCTGTACCTGACAGGCCTGTTTTCTGAACTAGCTGCCCGATAACATAGTTAACTAAAGCACCGACAACTAACGTTGCAACAAACAATGCTGCTATCGCAGTTCCGTTTCGAAACATCTCATCTTCGATATTGGTGAAGTACACCGCTAATTTTGCGTAGTACTGGCTAGCAATAAAAAATGCTCCAAACCAAATAACGAGTGACAACGCTTCTTTAGCGAAACCACGAACTAAACTGATCACGGCAGAGAAGCCGATCACGCCTAAAATGACAAAATCTAACCAATTCATGAAATCTTCATCTTAAGTTGGCGCGCATTTTAACAGAAAAAATGCTGACGCAAACGTTTTCTTATGGGTTTAACGGTTTAAATTTGAGCAATTGGCCTTTTGAACCCGTAATTTTTTCTAATTCCTTAATTTGTCGCTCAAGTTTGGATTTAGATACATCTGGGCCAATAATTACTCGCGTAAAAGTTTTTTCTTGCTTGGTGTGAGCCTGATAACCACGCTTTTGCAAATCCTTAACTACGCTTTTCGCGTTGTCAGCATTCTTCAAAGCCATCAATTGAATGATCCAAGCACTGTCTTGGTACTCATCTTTTTCAGGTACTGGCTTAACCACAACCGCCACTTTATCCGCTTCTTTTTCAGAAGCCGATGCCATTTGGGTTTCTGATGACCCACCGCTTTCGACCACTCGCTCTACTGGAGAATCCGGCAGTGCAATCTGATCTTCAACTGGGTCAAGCACCTCAAACACTTCCACATTGCTATCAAGTTCAGGCTTAATAGGAATGCTCGCAAACTCTTCTTTGTAGTGAAGCTTTTTACCATCAAGCACATCTGGCAATACAATCACGCCAATGGCCACTAAAATGATGGTGCCGACTAAGCGGCTCTGAAATTTACTTGCCATCTAGTTTCCTTTTTTCTGCCAATGCTCCAGCACTTCCCCTACTGTGTGGAAAGAACCGACCACCAACACGACATCGTCTTCACCTTTCGCTGATGCTAACGCCGCCTCAAACGCCGCAACCGGGTTTGTATGCTGCTCAACACCTTGAGGAAGGCTTTGACAAAGTTCAGCTGCCGTTGCTGCTCGTGGCCCTTGTAGAGAAGCTGGGTACCAGTGTGTTGCAATTGGCGCTAACACTTCTAATGTTGCTGGAATGTCTTTGTCATGAAGCATAGCGACTACAACGTGCAAGTTCTTGCCCGCATATTTTTTAGTAACTTGCTGTGCAAAGTATTCTGCTGAATGTGGGTTATGAGCCACATCGAGCACAATCACAGGCTGGTCGCTAATTTGTTGCATGCGCCCAGGAAGCTGAGCGTTCTTCAAACCATTAACCACATTCACATCGCTAATATCTAACTCTGATGTGCCGAGTGCCATCAATGCCGTTGCCGCGTTCGGGAGTGGCAATGTTGGGATAGGAAGCGACTCCAGTTGGAATGCACCGCTATGCCAGTTCCAAGTATCGCCATCAACGGCATAGGTATATTGAATACCGACCTGATAAAACTCAGCTTTGATATCATCGGCGTGCGCAGCAACCGTCGCTGGAGGCTTAGGTTGACCACAGATAGCCGGCTTACCGCTACGATAGATTCCCGCTTTCTCAAAACCAATCACATTGATGTCATCGCCAAGCCAATCAACATGGTCAACCGCCAAGCTCGTAATGACAGACACATCGTGATCAACGATATTAGTAGCGTCTAAGCGCCCACCGAGGCCCACTTCTAACAACACAACGTCGACCGCTTCCGTTTGAAAAGCACGTAACGCGGCCAAAGTACCGTATTCGAAGAAGCTCAGGCTGATTTCACCACGTTCTTTCTCAATAAAATCAAAAGACTGAACCATCTTTTCATCAGATAGATCTTGACCATTGATTCGAACACGTTCGTTGTAGCGAATTAAGTGAGGAGAGCTGTAGACACCAACAGAGTATCCCGCATCTAATAGAATGGCTTCCATCAGTGCGCACGTTGAGCCTTTGCCGTTGGTTCCGGCAACAGTAATTACGTGTCTAGCAGGTTTGGTAAGATTTGCCTTAGAGGCGACGGCCTGAACTCGGTCTAGTCCAAGATCAATAGCACTGGTGTGGATGTTTGATAAATAATCAAGCCACATCTCCAAAGATGATGTGGCTTGAGGAATAGGTTGTTGACTCATCTAACTCATAACCATAATAAAGTTGGTTTGTTAGAAGGTACTTTACCCTTTTTCTGGCGCTTCTGGTACTTCATAAGCAGCTTCATTCGGTGAATCGTTCACAGAAACTACTAATGGTGAAGGCTGATTGGTCATTTTTGCAACTAGGCTAGCTACGCGCTGACGCATTTCACGACGGTCAACGATCATGTCGATAGCACCGTGGTCTAGTAGGAACTCACTACGTTGGAAACCTTCAGGTAGGTCTTCACGTACTGTTTGCTCGATTACACGACGACCAGCAAAACCGATAAGTGCTTTTGGCTCACCGATGTTGATATCACCTAGCATTGCCAAACTTGCAGAAACACCGCCCATTGTTGGGTCAGTCATTACTGAAATAAACGGCAGGCCTTTCGCAGATAGACGCTCAAGTGCAGCACTGGTTTTTGCCATTTGCATTAGAGACATTAGTGCCTCTTGCATACGCGCACCACCACTTGCAGAGAAACAAACTAAACCACAGTTGTTTTCAATAGCAGCATCTACAGCACGAACAAAACGAGCACCTACTACAGAGCCCATTGAACCGCCCATGAATGAGAATTCAAACGCACACGCTACGATTGGTAGACCTAGTAGTTCACCTTTCATTGCTACAAGTGCGTCAGTTTCACCACTGTTCTTTTGAGCAGCAGAGATACGCTCTTTATAACGCTTAGAGTCTTTGAACTTCAGTTTGTCTTGCGGCTCAAGATCAGTACCAAGTTCAACACGCTCACCTTTGTCTAGGAATGTTTCCAGGCGGCGACGTGCTTTCATGCGCATGTGATGGTCACATTTTGGACATACTTCTAGGTTACGCTCTAGCTCAGCATGGTAAAGCACCTGCTCACAAGAAGTACATTTAGTCCAAACACCCTCAGGGATAGACGCTTTGCGAGATGTTACGATGTTGCTTTTTTCTAAAATCTTTTCAAGCCAACTCATGGAAGACCTTTTGTTTCGATTCTTCCGCTTGATTGCGAAAGAAATAAATTTGGGAATTATGCGAGGAGATTAAAGCACATAAAACAGCAAGTGTAGATAAAAAACTGGTTGTACCTATTTTCTTGAGCTATTTTACGCACGATTTCGCAATATTTTTTGAACCTAAGTCCCACATTTAGTTCAAATTATCTGGAAGAAACAGAGGACCAATTGGCTCTCTTGGAAGACCGAATTCTTCTGGATAATCCACATCAACTAAATAGAGACCTTCGGCTTTAGCAGTTGCTCCAGCCAACTTACGGTCTTTCGCTTCAAGTAACCACTTGATCCATTCTGGCTTCTGCTCACCTTTACCAACGGCAATTAGGCTACCCGTAATGTTTCTCACCATATGGTGCACAAACGCATTCGCCTTAATATCAATGACGATGTAATGGCCATGACGAGTCACGTTCAAATGAATCATATTTCGCCACGGGCTATGAGACTGGCAGTGCGTAGCTCTAAACGACGTAAAATCATTTTCACCCAGCAGGTACTGACCTGCCTCATGCATCTTTTTCTCGTCAAGGTGACCATGATAATGGCTCACACCTGAATTTAAGATTCCAGGGCGCAGTGCATGATTGAAAATGATATAGCGGTAGCGACGTGCCGTTGCAGAGAAGCGAGCATGAAAATCTTCATTCACTTCAGTTGCCCAACGAACAGCGATGTCTTTAGGCATGTTGGCATTTGCGCCCATTGTCCATGCCACCATTTTGCGGTCGACATTGGTTTCAAAGTGAACGACTTGTCCCGTACCGTGAACACCGGCATCCGTTCGTCCCGCACATTGAACTTCTACTGGGTGATTTGCGACAACCGAAAGAGCCTTTTCCAATTCTTCTTGGACACTTTTCACGTCTCGTTGGCGTTGCCAACCAAAGTAGTGGGTACCGTTATATTCAATACCTAAAGCAATTTTCATGTTCTTGTTCTCTTTGAAAATGGGCGAGAAGTATATACGGAAATGAGTGCTATCCCAAATAGGATGGGACTAAATCTATAATATTAAAAGCACGACCCACCCAAAATAAAGGGTAGCCAATGCTACCCTTTATATCTCGCTCAATTTATCGGCCGTTTAACGTATCGATAAGATTCTTAGCTTCTCGGCGAATATCGTCGCTTCCGTCGACTATCGCTTCTTCTAGAAGCTTAATCGCGCCTTGAGAGTCACTCATCTCAATGTAGATTTTAGCGAGATCAAGCTTACCAGCTGCTTCAGCGTTACTATCAACATCATAGTTTCCTATATCGCCAATCACATCAGGGAATTCGTTCAGACCAACATCCAGCTTCAGCTCTTCTTCGTCTGGATTAATAGCATCTTCCCCTTCTTGCTCAACTTGAGCCATCAACTCATCGATGGTCATGTATTGCTTATCACGGCTATTCGATGATTCGGTCAGGTTATCTTGCTGCGCCCAGTTCTCTTCTTTGATCTTAGGTTCAGCTTGCTGTTCTGCAGACGCCCAGATCTCTTGTTGATCATCCGGCACACCATCTTGCATGCTCGATTGCTGTTCTGGTGCAAGATTAAAACCTTTCCAATCTTCACCGCCCACTTCAAGCATTGCATCAATATCTAACCCAGCGATATCAATCGATGTTGCATCTAATGGCTTCTCGAACATGTTGTCGACTGTGTCTTGAACATCTTCTGAAAGCAATTCAGCCAAATTAGTTTCATCAAAGTTATCGAAGCCTTCTAACGGCTCGTCTTCAACTTCATTCACCTCAGTGCTAGATACTAAAGGTGCGCTTGTTGATTCGTTCGCTTCTGGGAATCCAGCTAAATCTGCTTCATTGACATCCGAGAAATCATCCGCACCAGCAAAACTTTGTGGGTTCGAGAACAGGTCATGCAGTGCGTCTTGCTCTTCTCCCTGCGGACTAAAGGCAGTTAATGGCGTGGGCTTTTCTGCAAATGCATCAGAGATCGCTTCATCTTCACCGTATTCAGGCAAATCGAACTCGTCAAACTGTACCCCTTGCTCTTCTGCCACAGGCTCAGCACTGCTCTGCTCAATATCGTCTAAAACAGAGTCCGCTTTAGCACTTTCTTCATCGTATTCTGGAAGGTCAAGATCATCGAACTCAAACTTCTCACTGCCATCCGATAAATCTTGCTCTAACTGAGCTTCATCAGGTTCACTCACAGCCTCTGCAAGTGCGTCTTCCTCACCAAACTCTGGTAGCTCAAAGTCGTCAAACGAGAACTCGTCTTCACTTGGTTGCTTTGTAGCTTCTGGTTGTGGTGCTGTTTCAGGTTGAGGCTCAGCTTGTGCTTCTGTGCTAACTTCTGCCTCAGCTTCCGCCAACGCGTCTTCTTCATTAAACTCTGGAAGCTCGAAATCATCAAACGAGAATTCGTCTTCGCTCTGTTGCTCCGCGGCTTCTGGCTGTGAGGCTACTTCAGGTTGAGGCTCAGCTTGCAGTTCAGTGGTAGTTTCAGCCTCAGCTTCCGCCAACGCGTCTTCTTCATTAAATTCTGGAAGCTCAAAATCATCAAACGAGAACTCGTCTTCGCTCTGTTGTTCTACAACTTCTGGCTGTGTTGCTGCTTCAGGTTGTGGCTCAGCTTGCGCTTCAACGATAGCCTCTGTCTCGGCTTCAGCTAGTGCATCTTCTTCACCAAACTCTGGAAGCTCGAAATCATCAAACGAGAATTCATCTTCGCTCTGTTGCTCTACTGATTCTGGCTGCAGGGCCGTTTCAGGTTGAGACTCTGGCGTTGGTTCTTTAGCAGTGTCAGCCACTGCTTCTGAGGTGTCTTCGTCAATCAGCCAATCGTCATCTTGTGGTACACCGAATTCATTTGGAATGATCTCTGGCATATTCGCAGCACGAACTGGCTCTGGCTCTGGCTCTGGCTCTGGCAAGGATTCAACAACATTATCGAACTCTTCGCTACCTTGAATCTTAGGTTCAAAATCAAAATCAGAGTCAATGTTCGATGGTGATTCTACATCGTTGATCGCTTCAGCTAGCCAGTCTTCAACTGTATCTTCATCATCGTCAGAAATGTCATCCAATGACGCAGGAGACGTAGCTTCACTCTCAAAGCTGGTTGCGATTTCTTCTGGGCTACCCAGTTCCGGTGAAGGCTCTAGCTCAGGATGTTCCTGCTCAAATTCATCAACGCTAGTATTTTCAGAGAGTAACGAGTCGATATCTAACTCATCGCTTTCGACCTCTGGTTTTGTATCTCCGACCGCGGGTTCAATCACGTCAGATTGAGCTTGTTGTTCAGAAGCTTCTTCAACCACTTGGTCAAGTTCTGGCGTCATTAGCTCATCGATAAGCGCTTCATCGGTGGTTTCCAATGCGTCATCCAACAAAGCATCCGTTGCAGGCGCGACACCAAACATATCATCAATAAAGTCATCACGATTAAATGCGGCAGCTTCATCCTTAAGCTCAGGCTCTGTGCTATTTTCTATCGCTTCTGTACTTGCTAGCTCGTCGTTAACTTCGATGTCGTCGACTTGTGGTGCAGGCTCTGCAACTACCGGCTCATCAAGTTCAGCTTCAGTAGGTTCAGGTGCAGCAGAAGGCTCAGAAAGTAACGACTCGATATCAGCCTCTGCAAGATTACTTACATCATCATTTGGTGTGTCGAAGTCGAATGCAGCTTCAAGCTCTTTATCAAAGGCTTGCTCTTCAGACTCAATCTCGTCTTCAATACCACTCGTCAGTAGCTCATCGAATGGATCCAGAGATTCAGTCGCTGACTGATCGTCTTCATCCGCCGACAGCTCGCTTCCTAGCAGCTCATCTAACGTTTCATCACTTTCGAGTGTGAACTTGGCATCATTAACGTCATCGTCAAGGAACTCATCTAAAAGGTCGGTGCTCTCAGCATCAATCTCAAAGTCATCGTCCGAGTCGCTAAGCAGCTCATCTAGCGTCTCTGTGCTGTCTTCAGAAATGTTCAGTTCATCATCGGTTGATAAGCCTGACAGTTCCTCCAATTCAGACAGAGCGTCAAAACCTAGAGATTCACCTTCAGAGTCCTCATCAGAGTCGCTTTCCAACATCTCATCAAGTAGGTCTGTCGAGTTACTTAAATCAACATCATCACCGGCTAATTGCTCGTCAAGCAGGTCAACACTCTGCTGCTCTTCTTCGCTTTCCAGAGTTTGGTCAAACTGAGCCAAAATGTTTTCGATATCGTCATCAGACGCCAAACCACTATTTAGGTCTTTGGCACTGTCATCGTCGCTATCTAGATTGAAAGGATCGTTCTGTTCATTCTGAGCAGCTACTTGCGCGAAGATGTCATCAATATCATCTTCAACACTTGTTGGCTCTGGCTGAGAAGTTTGCTGTTCAGAAATAAGTGCATCGATATCAAAATCATCGCTTGCAGTCTTGTCTGCGCTCGGCTTCGAATCACTTTGCTCTTCTGAGGTCAGAGCATCAATATCGAAACTGTCATCGTCTTCATCATCCAATGCAAACAGATCATCGAGCATAGACTGATCAAGTTCGTTGGAGCCTAGGTCTTCTGTCTGTGATTCTTGAGATAATAGCGCTTCAATGTCATCAGCAGACATTGAGTTGTCGTCCGACAAGTCAAAGTCACCATCATCAGAATCAAGTGCGCTTTCTGCCGTCTTATCAAGCGCACGCTCCATCTCTTCTAGACCAAGCGCTTTCTCTTCACCATTAACACTGATGCCGTTGCTGCTGTCTAAATCTAGATCATCGAAGTTAGTGTCTAAATCGCCGTTCTCACCGATGCTGGCAAACGGATCATCGTCTTCACCATCAAGGTTGAAATCAAGGTCCGACTCGACTAGGCCTGCAAACACATCGTCTTCGTCAGCCAGTGCTTGGTCATCAAATAGCTTATTCGCATCATCTTCTGTACCAAACAGCTCATCATCGAGAGACAACTCATTGTCGAGGTCGTCTATCTCATCAGCCAGCATCATTGGGGCAGCGCTGCTTGGCTCAGGCTGAATAGGCTGGTCTTGCGTTGGTTGCTGCTGCTCTTCATTTTTAGAGCGGCGACCCAACAAAATCACAATGATAAGACCAAATAGAAGACCTGGAATGATCGCAAGTGCAGCGACTAGCCAACCATTTGACAACAGCTGGTCCATTGCACTTGGTGCCATTTTTTCAATTTCAGCGTTCTTTCTGCGCTCTTCAGCAAGTAACTTTTCAACTTCACTGCGAATACGGTCTTCGTCGCTCAGCTCTGTCTTAAGCACATCCACTTCAGACTGCACATCCGATAGCATTAATCTAAGTTGGTGATTCTTCTCTTCCAGTGACAACAGCTCTGTTTCAGATAACTCTAACTGCTTCTCGAGTTTGTTCATGTCTTTAACAGGATAAGTAGCAGCCACTGATTTTTGTACTGTTTCAGCAGCAGGGGCTGGTTTACTAGCAACCGAACTTTTCGAACCTGCATTCGATTGATTGGAGGTTTGAGCTGCTTTTGGTTTAACTGCAGGCTTAGCGGCCGGATCATCCAGCTTGGCCAAGTGCGAGTTCATGATGTTGATGGCTTGCTGCGTAGAGCTTGCACGAGCTTGCTCTAAAGAAGGGACACGTAAATGACTAGCTGGCAGCAAGCTATGGATATTCTGGTTTTCAAACGCTTGTGGGTTCAGTCGGTAAATTGCCAACAAGGTTTGTTGGACGGAGACAGAGTTATCTGAACGCAATCTTGACGCGATAGACCATAGCGTTTCATTGCCACGAGTCGGACCATAGAAACGAGAAGGCTCTGCGCTATTCGATTGAGCTCTTTGAAGAGGTTCTGAAAACGTAGGCGCTGATTGTATCTGACCATTAGGCCCTACAACTCGAATGGAATCTGCACGAACAACGGAAATCTGAGTCGCAATGATAACGGCAAAAGGTATTAACCACTGCTTGAAAATTTGAAACATAAAAGGCTCAGCTAGGTGCTTAAATTCGGATAAAGTGATGATCTATTAAATATATCGGATAAATGACGTAAAACTATAGAGATGAAAACAAAAAATGTGTTGCAGCGACAATATTCGCAGCAATTTCACACAATTTGACTAACAATATTTTTAATCGATTAAAAAAGCCCCACTAAAGAGTGCAATGTAGTTCACTTAAGCGGAGCTGCTTTGCGATTAATTGGGTAGCGAGTCTT
>NZ_JAEFCE010000062.1:0-28180 GCF_016406055.1 Vibrio sp. IB15 | reverse complement strand
AGACTACTTCTTCTTGAAGATAAAAGCGGCTTTCCCCGGAAAGCCGCGATGAACCAATAAAAAGCGATAGCCTCGGCTATCGCTTTTCTGTCTCTGTTTAGTCGATGTCCGTTGATCATCAAACTCGATTGATTGTACTTACCGTTTACTGAACGCTTAGTTTAATCATCTTAAAATCATAAAGACCGTCGTTAGCGGCTCTTTCCTTGAACAACAACTCTCCGTTATAAAACGTAAAAGCGAGAAGATCGCGCTCATATTCATAAATATAAGCAACCGATCCATCACTGTTGATGACCTGATCAGGCTGACCTAATCGATCAGTCACATCTTCAATGTTCGTTTGTCGATCGACTAGTTGTTCCAAACCGGCTTCATCGTAGCCACCTTCATCCATACAACCTGATAAGGCGGCAACCAAAGCTAGCAGTATGATTTTCGTTCTCAACAGCCTATTCCTTTAATGGTTTTTACAACCATATCAGTAGCCTTGCTCAATCACTGTAAGTTATCGTAAGCGCCATGAATAAAATGAGAAGGGATTGAAACGACTCCAAGATCCTCACGTTTCGTAAATCGGGTAAGCCCACTTATCAGTCGATAGCTCAAAACAATACTGAGCGTGCTTCTTCAAACACTCAAACACTTCACGGTCGAGCTTATGGTTCTCAACATGCTCAGTCAAAATCGCCATCGCCTCTTCCAGTGTCATTCCCTTTCGATACGGACGAGACTGTGTCAATGCTTGGAACACGTCGACAACCGCTACAATTCGACTGGGCTGATCCAGTTCTTCTGCTGTTTTACCCATTGGATAACCAGAACCGTCTAGCCTTTCATGATGATTCGACGCCCACTCACAAATCTGAGGTGAACTGAACAACTCTTGTAGTGCGAACCTTGTATCCGTTGCATGGCGCTTAATACAGCAATACTCCTCATCAGTGAGTAAGTCTGGTTTGTGGAGGATATCACTTGGCGTTTGCAGCTTACCGATATCATGTACTAACCCTGCTAAATAGAGCTTACGCTGCGTTGTATATGAGTAACCCAGTTGCTTAGCTAAATACTCTGAAAGCTGCCCCACCTTCAACGAATGCTTAAAGGTAAACGAGCTCTTGGTATCCACCACATTGGCAATAAACTCTGCAAAAGCGACCGTTTCATCCAACGACATCTGTTGAGAAAAGAAAGGCACGGGCTCAAAGTTATCCCTCATGTTTTCAATGTAAGGGATCTCCATCGAGAACCAGAAATCATCCAAGTCGACAAGCTCACACATATGTTGCACAAGGTTGGTTTCGAACATCTCGTCCGCTTGTTCAGTCAAACGTTCGATAATGCTCGCTTTTCCATCTGGGGTGAGGTTGCCATAGCGATCGGAAGAGGTGATGCCATAGAGATAGTCAACCCTATCGGCAAGCATGACAATCGCGGCCAGTTCTTTCTCTAATTCACTAATAGGTAACGCTTTAAGCTCCACCCAAGGAGTATGATGGTAAAGCACTGGTTTAGAGAATATCGAAAGTACGGGACACTCTTTTAATATTTGATAGCCTTTCTGACAATGGTGGTGGGTGGAGTCAGGAACAAAACCTGAGACCAAACTGAGCTGTTCATCAACTTGGGATACACCACAATCGTGAATGAGCCCCAACGAGAACGCAAGCTGTGCTTGTTCCTCTTCCCAGCCCACACTAAGGGCACAGCGGTAAGCGATATAACCGACTCGTTGCCCATGATTTTTGCTTTCAAAACCTACGTTATCAAGCGCCTTAGCTATACCGAATAGAGCCTTTCTAAGGTCTACGGTTACGTCTTGGCAGTGTTGATTCATTACTTAAGCCTAGAATTTTTATTGTTCTTATATATTTAGGCTGCCAATACTAATGCATAGTTAATGTTTATATACACAACTAATGTAAGGTTTAATGAGTTTCGTGATAGATCTAACGTATCACGGAAAAATCGTGCTACAAATGGTTGCATATTAAAAAACAGGCGACATTATGTTTTGCCGACTAAGATCCATCCAACTGAACCGTCAAAAAAAGGAAATGCATGTTTAAAACAGTTATCGATGACGAATTGTCCATTGCTTTGGTTGAAGAACGTTTCGCCTCTCACTACGCGGAAATCTCACAAAGTCAAAATGAGTATTTAAGTCAGTGGCTTGCATGGCCGCCACATTGTAAAACCGAACAAGATTTTAGGCTCTTCGTGCAGCGCTCATTACACGATTACGCAGAAGGTAAAAGCATGACCTGTGCCATCGTGTACCAAGACAACATCGTTGGTAACTGTAGTTTCAATACCATTGATCATGATATGCAAAAAGTAACGATAGGTTATTGGCTGTCTGAACCATACCAAGGAAGGGGAATTGTAACGCGTGTAGTTAAAAAGCTGATTGATATAGCTTTCAATGAGTTAGATATAGAGAAAGTTGAAATATCTGCCGCCGTTGAGAACCAAAGCAGCCGCAAGGTTTGTGAGCGCTTACAATTCAATTTAGAAGGCATCATTACACGTAGCGAGAACTTGAACGGTCGTATCGTTGACCACGCAATCTATGGTCTTCACCGTTCAAAACAGTAGCCGTTTCCGGTTAAAAAAACCACGGTTTGAACTAATCGGTGTCAGTTCAAACCATGGCTTTTGTTTTTCCTAAACGAGTGTAGATTCAATAAAGATAAATAACGGTTAAGCCGCCTTAGCAATTACAATCGTAAATTTAGCCCCACCATGACTGCTACCATCGATCTTGATACTCCAACCTAACTTCTTAGCCGCAGAGTTGGCAATGGCAAGCCCCAATCCAAAACCACCGGTTGAAGCGCTTCTGCTTGAGTCTAATCGAGAAAATGGAACAAAGACTTCATCACGACGCTCCTCTGGAATACCAGGCCCATTGTCCTCAACGACCACTAACCAGCTTTCTGAGTTTTCATCTAAAGTCAGCCAAACGTGGTCTTTAGTATAGTTGCCAGCATTCTTAAGGATGTTATCAAACACTAAGCGAGCCATGGAGCAATCACACTTTATCGTGCTGTCTTGATTCACCTTTGATTCAAAGGTCACATTGTCCAACTCAGAATATCGAATCCGGTCTAAACAATATTCAAGTAAGCTCGCTCTTACTTTCACCAACTCGAAGAAGGAATTGTCCATAACATTCAACTTCGAGAGCATAATGATCTCTGATGTGAGTTCGTTGATATCGTCGACATAGGTATCGATATCATCGAAAAGTGCTTGATGCTGCTCAGGCGCTCCTCGTCTCAGTATGTCAGTCGCTAACTGTATTCGGCTCAACGGCGTGCGAACTTCATGGGGAATGGCTTGAGCAAATATATGGCTCTCTTTCACCTTACTTTCTATCTCTTCAGCCATGCAATTAAAACTGCTAGCCAACTCGGAAACAGGATGAATATATTCAGTCTCAGAACGCGTACTCAGTTTACCTTTACCAAACTGTTTCTGCTTCTCAACTAACGACTCAATCCTCTCTTGAAAGCCCCTAACCGGTAAGTAAACACTAGCTCCAATCGCAATGATGACCGCGAGCAGAAGTCCAAGTAAAAAATGCCGCTCTGAATCCTCATACCATTCAATTTCAGGAGAAAAGAAATCCCCGACTTCACAAAATGCAAAGCTAAACTTGGAATTCGGCAGTTGGTACACAGCCGAGTACAAATTGTTTTCGCTGAGGTAAATAGGCACACCGTTTAAGATGGTATGCAACTCACATCGTTGACAAGGAGGTTCTCCCGACCAATTCTCTAACAGGCGTAAATTGAAAATAAAAAACTGTTGGTGACCTGTTCTATCGAGTTCCTTGTAGAGCGAATCTTCTTTGTCGCGATGCTGGATATACTGTTCAACAAAGTACAACCCATCATTGAGAAAAGTCTCAATCTCTGTTCTTCGCATATGTCCTTCACCAAGGTGTAGGAACAAAAAGATTGTCGTCGACATCCCTGTAACAATACCAAGGTAGAGCCGAGCAAACATCGAAACAGAGCGAAGCCTCTCTTTAATAAATTTAAGCAACCAGCATGTACCCCTTATTACGTACCGTGCGTATTAACTGTTTGTCTTTTGCGTGAACGCGCAGCTTTCGGCGTAAACCTGATACACGCATATCAATCGAACGATCGTTAAACGCGTAATCTATTCCTCGAAATAGCTGGCAACATTGGTCACGGGTAACGACTTGGCAAACATTCTTAACAAGAAGGTTCAAAATCTCAAACTCTGCGGATGTGAGTTTCAAGTTTTGTCCGTATAAAGTGGCACTTTGGGCTGCGCTATTGATGACGATCTCACACTGGTTTTCTGACACCGTTTCCACCGTTGTTGTAACCGGCGTTGCACGTCTCAACAGAGCTTCGATTCGGGCCAGCAATGCATGCCCTCGTATCGGCTTAGCCACATAATCATCAGCACCGAACTTAAATAAGCTTACTTCACTCATTTCATCTGCAGAGGCAGTCAGCACTAAGATCATTCCATTGTAAAACTCACGAGCCTCTCGGCAGATTTGTGCGCCACTCATACCTGGTAGCATAAGGTCCAATAGCACTAAATCAGGTTCAATACTTCGGATAGCTTCAAGTGCCAAGTTTCCCTCATGAACGACGCTCACTTCATACCCTTCTGCTTCTAGGTAGAGTGTGGTTAAGCGAGCGATCTCTTGGTCATCTTCGACAATGAGTACTTTGGTTTTCGACATATCTATCACCAGTATTTATTAAAAGCGCGGGCAGTATATATACTGGTCATATATCATCAATATTGTTATTAGAGTCAACACTTTACCGTACGCAAAACATAGTAATCATATTTGTACATCTACGTTTACAAAATCAGACACCAGGTCGTCTGTAAGCTCCGATTTATATAGGCTCCGCAAAATGACACCGATTGCATTTAATGACGTATCCCATCCTAATCGCTTAC
This sequence comes from Vibrio sp. IB15, assembly GCF_016406055.1. Classification (NCBI taxonomy): domain Bacteria; kingdom Pseudomonadati; phylum Pseudomonadota; class Gammaproteobacteria; order Vibrionales; family Vibrionaceae; genus Vibrio; species Vibrio sp. IB15. The sequence continues at coordinate 23,218 of NZ_JAEFCE010000062.1, read as the reverse complement.
ACTTGCTTTATTTTCTTACCCACACTTACATTAAAATTGTTTACAAAAAACAATCAAATCAACCATCTTTCAACCTGTTACACCTCAGTTTATAAAACCAAGGAATAAACTCCATTTAGATAAAAAAACCAGAAAGTTCGACTGACCACTAAAGGAAACCGATTACCTGCATCACTCATCAGCACTTTCCTTTTTCTCTCCCCCATTCCTTCCTATAAAGTCATTACCACTTCAAGTAACATTCACAAAATCAATAGATCGCTTTGTAATTTGTCATTTAATCACTCCTTAGAGGGACCCTCTTAAAATGAATAAACCGCTTCCATTGTTACTGGCTACGTCTGCTTTATTTTCAGCACAATTACTTGCTGATACTGATAAGCAAGAAACGATAAAAAAGATTCAATCTCAGGTGAGTTCTTGGATTGATATTCAGGTCGCTCCGCAAAGCAGCATTATTCAAAAAATGGTCTTTGATTGTGAGTTCTACAGTGCAACGCCTTATATCAAGTCTCCAGATGGCAGTGAAAGCAGTTCAGGCTCATACCGTTTCTACTCACAAAAAGGGGGATTAGGTACCGTTACTGAACCGTTTACGACTCAGCCACTGCCTGAATTAACCATGTGCTTAAAAGAAGACTTCACCCTAGCGAATCAAGACCAAGCGCAACTCCTATTTGAAGCTATCGAAACGGTCTATCCAAATCATTCTATGTTTGATGAGAACTTCCCTAAGGAAATCATAAAGAAACCAAATGGATGGCATTTTATTGATGGTGAAATCTTCGATGATAAAAAAGGCTATATCATCGAGACAACTCCGCAAGGGAAAGTGACCAAGATCATCCGCTCATTAAACCTATAAACACACCTTTCTCAATAATATGGAGAGGGTTTGATTTGTATTAATAAGTAACCGAAGTAGGCCTGCTTGCTCGGTGGCATCCAACTAAAACTTCCTCACGTAGAGTCGAGCATGATGACAAGTTATCAATCATTTGAGTACCTAAAGTGTCCTATTTGGATATATGACATCGATAACAAAAGAATCACATGGGCAAACCAAAGTGCTCTTCCTTTGTGGGAGGCGGAATCTTTGTTTGAACTGACGTCACGCGACTTTAGTGTCGAGATGTCAAAGGCAATAGAGGCGACTCTCGAAGAGTATCAAAGACAATTTCTACGTGGTGAAAGCATCAAAACATGGTGGAACTTCGCCCCCAAATACATAGCCAAGCGCGCACTATGCCAGTTTTCTGGTATCCCTTTACCTGATGCTCGAACGGGCATGTTAGTTCAAGTTGTTGCCGAAGAAGGCAGTCTTAAGCAGGATCTCGCTTTCTCAGACGGAGCGAACCTTTCTCTACTATTTGACCGCTCAGGTAAGATAGTAAGTACTAACTCCGCGTTTAACCAAAACTATGGTTCACCATTTACCACCCTCTCCGATTTTCTTTCCAGCGAAGAAACTGCAGCCCATTGGCTATTTTCAGCACGAACAGGGCAAGAGATCCTAGAAGAAGTGAGCTGTACCATAGGTGACAAAACCCATCACTTTGACGTTCAAGGTAAGTGGCTGTTCGACAAGAGTGAGCTACTGTTAGACCTAACCTGTACCACCAAGCAAAAAGAAAAGCTGATAAAAGCTAGGTACAACGCGGAGCACGATTGCTTAACAGAGCTTCATAACCGCAGAGGGATCACCAACTTACTACAAACCAGTATTGCCTACCGCTCTCCTTTTGAGTTGATGTTTGTTGACCTTGATGGCTTTAAGCTCGTCAATGACACCTATGGGCATAGCGTGGGAGACCAGCTACTAAAACAAGTCGGTGAGCGCCTAAAACAACTAGTTGATGAAACCTGCATGATTGGTCGCTTTGGTGGCGATGAGTTCATCGTGATTGCTCACGCCTGTCGAAACCAAAACATCCCACTGCTTTGCACACGCATTATTGATGCATTAAACCGAAGTTTTCACATCAGTGGTATTGGTACTCTGTCTGTGGGTTGCAGCATAGGTACTGCAAACTTTCCAGATAATGCCATAGACCAAGAGTCATTACTCAAACAAGCGGGCATGGCAATGCATATGGCAAAAGCTAACGGACGTAACCGCTTCCAAACTTTCACCCCTAGCTTAGCTCGTGCACTTCATCGAAAAGTAGAAATTCGCCATCGTTTAGCTCGCGCTCTAGAGAATGAAGATCTTGCACTGCACTACCAACCAATCATGAATACCAACAGTGATAAAGTGAAAGGGTTTGAAGCACTGCTACGCTGGTCAGATAAAGATTTAGGAGACATTAGACCTGACGAGTTTATCGCTCTAGCAGAAGAAACAGGTCAGATTGTTCCGCTTGGAAAGTGGGTGCTCAACTCCGCACTTAAGCAGCTATCCATTTGGCACAGAAAATTTGATAACCAGCTAATGATGAGTATCAATATCTCCAGTATTCAAATGCATGCAACCTTTGCAGACCAACTATCTGCAATGCTCAACTTCTACAATATCCAGCCTCAGAGTATCGCCCTTGAGATCACTGAGTCATCCATGATTTTCAAACATGGTGAAGTTAGACAAGCGTTGTGCGACATTGCCAAGTTGGGTGTGGAGCTGCATCTGGATGATTTTGGTACTGGTTACTCTTCTCTATCTATGTTGCATGACCTACCTATTAGTACCGTTAAGCTTGATAAAAGTTTTGTGCACGGGTCACACAAAGGCAGCAAAGCCATTGTTCAAGCAACCCAAGCTATCTGTGACAAGTTAGGGCTAAAAGTGGTCGCGGAAGGTGTTGAGACAGAAACGCAGAAGGACTTCTTGGTCGACTGTGGTTACCAATATCTACAGGGGTTCTTATTTAGTAAACCAATCCCTTCAAATGAAGTCGAAAGCAAATTTTTATTCCTTCGATAAGTCAATGTTACTCACTTGAAATGGCAAGTAAACAATAGTGACGAGTATCGGCTCAAGCATCGTGTATTTGGCCTAACAACCTGCTTGAACATGCGAGCTATTCACACTCATCTGCAGTATGCTTCTCACTCATAAAATCTCGACTTTGTCTCAATACTTCAGTTAGTTACCCGCTTTTTATGTCAATTTTTGTTCAGCTCAAATGTAACCTTTTGGCGACTCATATTTGAGCTTCGATATTTTGTAGACTGATTTCGTCCATACAAAATGAGAAAGAGAATCATGAAAAAGAACCACTTAGTCTTACCAGCCTTCGCTGTCGTTACAGCTTGCTTACCATTGTCTGCACTCGCAGGTGACCGCGACAACTCTATTGAAGCCGGTGTGACATTTATTGGGAATCAAGAGCTAGCAACCTTTGGCCATAGTAAAGCCCTATCGAATAATATTGTTGTCGGTGGTGGCTTCTCATTAGGCACGGAAGCGGTAGATTTGGACGAGCCAAACTCACAAGATGCATGGGGCTTATATTCAAACATTGGCTACCGATTTGAAATTGCCGAGTTTGATATCATCCCTAAGGTTGGTATCAACTACTTAAATGCCGATGTGGAATCGGGAAACGCTTCTTTCAACGACATCAATATCGATAATGTTTATGGTTCAGTGGGTGCCACAGTGAACTGGCGTATGATAGGTCTAACGGTCGATTACGGAAAGATCAATGATTCAGCAATGGTACCCGACGGTTCAGGTAGCACCAAACCATTCGAAGAAGATGTCGTACGTGTTACAGCAAGCTTCAACTTCTAACCTTTAGCTTTCCATTTATGTAAAAAGAAAAGCTGTCCATAAATGGCTTCAAAGAAAGCCTAACAAGGAAGTCCGCAAAAGAAAGTCGACAAAAGCTCCTATTAGCCTGCCTAATTAGGGGCTTTCTGTTTGTAAAGCAATCAATAAGGGTGAAATTTGATTTAAACCATTAATATAACAAGGTTTAATTTGAGTACTAGATATTATACAAGCCTGACTCATATCGATTAAAAATATGTCCTAACAAAATAGAGTGTAAACACCAACCAAAATCAGAACAAATATGGAATAAATATCACAATTTACACTTGCATCTAGACCTAAAATTAGCCACTTTCCTGAAAAATCAAATTCAGATTTATTTTTAATCAATAAAAGTTAGTAGCCATGATTTAAAGCCTATAAAAAAACCACTAATGATATCCTTGTCAATACAGATAGTTTGAAAAATAAATAGATATAAACTAGAAATTAAATGATATTAATATCATCCTAAACCTAGTTATTAAACTTTATCCTGAAAATTTATGATAAATCTACCTCATAAGTAGATTTCAAAAACACCACGCCCATCAATATTAGCACTACCTAAAATTGCAGCTGAAACTGCCGATATAGAAGCTGACAAATGGATAAATACCAAAACAAATGGATAAATCCCCCTTGTCTCTTGTAAAACCACGGCTTTCATTTATAAATTCAACTTTTGGGTGAACATCTCTACAACCTTTCATTACAGCCCGAATTCTGCGATTAGTATCAACATCTTGAGAGAAATGGTGACATTTTAGTTATGTTATTTAGAACGGACTCTTGGGTTGAATGACAATCCCAGCCACACATATCAATCACACAAATATAATAACTATCGCTTAGGAGTTGAGCTATGCACTGTTCTTTCAATATAAATAACAATAACGAAAGCTTGCAACTAATCTATAATGAAGAAAAAATATATATAAAGAGAGACAGTAATAAGATATCAGAGGAAACTCTTAATAGTAAAGAGAGTTTTGTCTTCAAGTATTTAATTGAAAATGCTTAAATTTCAAATCCTCAATCTGCCCGAGATGTTGAGGAGTCATTTAAATTACATTTTGATGAAGAGTTTAGTTTATATGCATTAAAAAACATTATCGCTTCTATAAGAAAGAAGTACCGAAACCTATGTAAGAAGGCAAAGGTTGATAATAATAGCGAACTCATTTCCAATCTCTATAAAGTCGGGTACTTCATTGATCTCGACAAAAGCTCAGAAAACCGCATCGCCCCCAAGCACAACATCAACCAGTTCAAACCTAGCCAGATACTGATGCTAAAGTTGATGCTCAACACTTATTACAAGGAGTTGATCAGGTCTCTGATAACCGTACTCACTGTGACTTCACTCTCTCTATTCGTTGTCTACTTTTTCCAAATCCTTTATACAACGAAAATTGCTAATGAATACAGCGAGAACACCAAGCACATAGCAGAAGAGGTAATGGATTACGGCTGTGATAGCGCGGGCGCGGTACACTCGTTAAGGCACTCACTTAACCTCGATTCGGTGGTTATGACTACACCTTATGGTTCATGCTACATCTCTAAGAGTCGTTCTCAGTATGTTGAGCTCGATCAGATTGATGATTTTTACGATAGTGCTGATTTTGTTTATTCTCGTTTCAGTAACTCTGAAAATAATACCAAGCTAACGGTTCGTATTTCCAAAGGTTCTATTGAAGCGCGTTACAGAAACTCATTACTGCCTCTGCTGGTTGATTCCGTCTCTATTCAAAAGAATGGCTACTACATTCTCAACCTTGGCAATAACAGCCAGTCAATTTACACCTCACCATTACCAAGCGGTGCTAGCATCACCTTCTATAGTGACGATATCATTGCACTATGGGGCGTGCTGTCACTATTGCTCGCAACCCTACTCTATCGCTCTTATATTCTAGGGTTCTTTATCTATCTCTTTCGCTGGAAGCACATCTCGTTTGAAGAAGAACCAATCATCAATACAGAAGACAACACCGTTTTATACTACGAGTTGTTGTCTCGGGTACGTAATGTCGGTGTTCTTAGCTTTATTAATACGATGAGACGCACCAACCTACTGACTTTTCATACCATTTTGCTTATTGAAACGGTAAGAAACGCCAAGTTGCACAACAGCCATGAGATCTATGGTGTCAACGTATGCCCGAGTGCGTTAGTAGGGAATAATTTTTCCAAACTCAAAGAGCATTTGGACGCAATGGAAGCGAATGAGTTTGTCGTCGAGATCACGGAGTACTCAAACATTGGTTATGGCTGTGAAGTCATCGATAACATCAAAGCGATCAAGAAGCTCGGGATCACCATCGCCTTGGATGATTTTGGCACAGGTAACAACAACATCGAAATCATTAGCGTGATCTCCCCCACCTACCTGAAACTAGATCGCTGTTTCGTTAAAGACATTGAATCAGGGGAACATCAACAAGGTGTACTACTGAACATCTCTGAAATTGGCCGCTTATCAAACATCACGATGATTTATGAGGGTGTTGAAACGCGCAGGCAACAATATATCTTGTGTCAGTTGGGCTACAACTTACATCAGGGCTACCTTTATAGCCGTCCTCAAAGCACATCTAGCTAATCCTTTTTATCAGGTACCGGATAGCTCAAAGGCAACGATAAAATTAAGCGTTGTTGCACTTAAGGCTTTCAGAGTTCACAGGAAAATAAGCGTCTAGTAACCCTTTGGCAGTCAGTGGCTTATCAAAGTAATAACCTTGAAGTAAATCACAATGGTATTGCTGTAGCTTCGCCATCTGCTCTGGGGTTTCGACCCCCTCGGCAACGACTTTCATCTGACAAGAGGCGCCAATATCAATAATGGCTTTCACTAAAGTCTCACTGTGCTGACTGGAATTCAGTTTTCCGATGAAAGATCGGTCGATCTTTATCTCTGTGATTGGCAGAGTATTAAGGTAATTGAGTGATGAAAACCCAGTTCCGAAATCATCGAGCGAGATGCCAAATCCATAATCTCGAAGCCTTCTCAGTATCGGCTCTACGATATGCAGATCTTTGATAAGGATGTTTTCCGTTAACTCTAGAGTGACTCGTTGTGGAGCAATGCCGATTTCCTCGACTAAACGTATCACTTTCTCGTCAAAACCTAGTTCGAATACCTGTTTAGGCGACACGTTAACCGATACACATATCGCCTCAGGTCCATTTGGCATCAAATTAAGGGTGTCTTCGCACGCCCTCCTTAACACGAACTCACCAATCTCATGAATTTTCCCTACTCGTTCAGCCGCCGGAATGAAATCTAAGGGTGAGACAAACCCAAGTGAACTATTATTCCAACGGCACAGCGCTTCCACGCCTTTTAACTGTTTAGAGTGTGCATCGACCTGCGGTTGATAGAACACACTGAATTCACCACGTTCTAGGGCCGTTTCTAACTGCTTTTCTACCGAATAGTCATACTTCACTTTTCGATTGATTACATCGTCATAAAAAACAGCATCACCCTTGTTTGACTCTTTTGCCTTGTACAGCACAATGTCCGCTTTCGTCAGCAACTCTTCCACTTCCGTCCCATCATAAGGGTACATAGAGACGCCCGCCGAACACCGAGTCGATACCGTTACACCATTTAGGTCGAAGGATGGATTGAAGACAGCTTGGATTTGCTTAACTTTCTGTTCTGCATCAGAAAGGTCATGAATACCGGGCAAGCAGAAAACAAACTCATCCCCCCAAAAACGAGAGACGACATCATTCTCTCCTAAGATATCTTCAAAACGCTAACCTATCTGCTTTAACAGTTCATCTCCACTCGCATGCCCAAACTGGTCATTAATGCGCTTGAAGTTATCGAGATCGACAAAAACCAATGCCACCAACTTACCCTCAAGTTTTGAGTGAGCAATCGCCCGGCTGACTTGAAGTTCTAGTTCAGAACGATTAGGAAGTGCCGTCAGAGAGTCGTGTTTTGCCATATGTTGCAGTCGACGGCGACTGTTTTAGATTCGGCTAAAATCGTCTGCGATTCTCTGCTCCATCTGAGAGAAGCGAGTTGATATTCTTCGACTGATAAGGGCGCTGATAAAAATACAGCTCATCGTCACCAACACACTCAATATAAGAACAAGACCAAATTCGTTACGCGATTCAGCTAACAACTCATTTTTTCGTTTCTCTATCGAGGCATTAACATTATTCAAATACACGCCAGTGCCGACGATCCAATTCCAATCATCGACCTTTTTGACATAGCTACTTTTAGGCCCGATAACGCCATTTTTATCTGCGGTAACATAATCAACGAATCCACCCTCTTCAGATTTTGCTAGTACATCTTGCTCAAAGCGAATTCCAAGATCATCGTAGACGTTAATCCCTTGTCCGATATTAATTCGATTTGCGTGGAGTAAGCTGTCACCATTTTGTTCAAAAACGAACAGAGAACCATTGTCACCCACGATTACTCTCGACAGTATTTCTAGAATCCTTTGATAACTGGCTCGCTTGACATCATCCAGAGACACGCCAGAACCAAAGTACCAGTCAAAGGGCTCGAATCGGCGAATATAGGTTAATTTCTCATAGTGCGTACTGTCGATATACGGCTTATCTATATCTCTCCCCTCTAGTTCTGGGCGCGGAACGAAATACCGAGAAAAGGCACCATTACTCTGCTTAAGAAGTTCAATCTGTTCTTTGATGACAGCTACACCTTGAGTGTCTGTCGTTTTAAGCTGATTGGTGTTTTCAATTTCTGGGTTAAGAGGATGAACAAGTGACGTGCCCTGCATGTCGTAGGCATAGATGTACTCTTGCTTTTCAGCATAACTCAGCTTTCTGATCTCATTTAAAATCAGTTGTTTAAGCTTATCTTCTGGCAAGTGTTGGTTCGAAGAATAGATATTTTGAGCCGCAGTGTACGCTCTATCTAACCGTCGAGTAATGCGCTTTTTTACTTCATCTTCAACAAGGCGTTGGGTGTGTGTGATTTGCTGAGAAACCTGAAGCACCTGCGCCTCAATGGAGCCTTTTGGGGCAGCAATATAGTCGGTTCGAATTAACTCAACCAACGCCTTAACCTTTTGATTCACACTCTTGAACATCGCCATATTCAAGATGATCGCAGAAAAGATGATGATGGTTATTGGCAAATACTTGGTAAACCAGACCAGTTTTTTGTCATTAATGTGCAACATACGAACTCAACACCAAAGTACGGAGTACTATATAATAACGCTTTTACTGAACACCAAACCATAAAAATATTCTATTAATTTTTATAAAAGTCTTGCCAATACGAATAAAAAGGTTAGTGTTATACACATGTATATCACCATGCAGTTTTAATTATGACCGAATGGAAAGACGACCAACCGATCTTTAGGCAGCTTGCCACTAAGATCAGCGACCAGATTCTGCAAGGTATTTGGCTAGAGCAACAGGCCCTGCCCTCTGTGCGCGCTGTTGCTGCTGATCTTAAAATCAACCACCTTACCGTCATGAAAAGCTACCAGTTACTGGTTGATGAAGGCTTGGTTGAAAAGAAGCGAGGCCAAGGTATGTATGTAGCCGAAGGTGCACTTCAAAAACTGAAAGAGTCCGCACACCAAACTTTCATCAACACACAGATCCCAGCCATCGCTGAGACGCTAGGCATCATTGATATGAGTGTCGAAGAACTCGTGAAACAGCTAGAACAACATATAAAGGACAAGTCATGAGTACTTTACTTTCCGCGAAAAACGTCACTAAAACTTATTCGAATCAAGTGGGTGTAGAGAACATCAGCTTCGAACTAAAACCTGGACAGGTGCTTGGCTTGCTTGGTCATAATGGCGCTGGTAAATCGACTCTCATCAAGTCACTGCTTGGTGGGCATAACTACCAAGGTAAAATCGAAGTCAACGGCTACCACCCAATCCACCAGCATGCAGAGCTCATGCAGCACCTATCTTACATCTCTGATGTGAATGTGCTTCCGGAATGGATGACCATCAAACAACTACTTCGTTACACCGAGGGCGTACACCCGAGTTTCAACCGACAAAAAGCCGAGCAAACTCTGAGTAGCACAAACATCAAACTCTCTTCCACAATCAAACAGCTCTCTAAGGGGATGAAAGTACAAGTTCACCTTGCGATCATCATCGCAACTGACACTCAGGTACTCATCTTGGATGAGCCAACACTTGGCCTAGATTTGATTTACCGAGACACCTTCTACCGCCACCTGTTGGAATGGTTCCACGATGGCGAGCGTGCGATGATCATTGCTAGCCATGAGGTTTCTGAGATCGAACATCTACTGACAGATGTACTTATTCTCAAACAAGGCCGCTGCGTGCTGCAGAAAAGTATGGAAGCGATCGAGAGTGATTACTTCATTATCGAAGTTGCTAACAATCACTCAAGCGACATTCAAAAACTGAAACCACTCACTTCACAACCGGGGCTAGGAACGACTAAATGGTTATTGGAAGGTCAGTACAAACCACAAGTTGAATCACTAGGTAACATCTACAACGTTGGTCTTGCCGACCTATTCCTTGCAACACAGACGGAGAAGGCATAATGCACCCAAGTTTTTACATGCTAGAAAAAGAACTTATCGAGCACAAAATCAATACTCGATTACCTCTATTCGTTGCGTTGTGTGGTTTGTTACTGTTCGTGAGTCTGTTCTTTAATGGCGCGGCACAGCATGAGTTTTTCTTCCAGATGGAAGTTAACGGTGATGTGAGCGACATCCACAGAGAATTCGCACAAGACCTTAACTCAGTGATCTACTTTGGCGCGGGCTTAATTTCACTGCTGCTTTCAACGCTGTATATCCCAAAAACACTGCGTAAAGAGCGCCAAGAAGGCAGCTCAATGTTTTGGAGAAGCATGCCGGTATCGAATGCTCTGACTCACGGTGTGAAGCTAGGCTTTGGTTTAGTGTTGATACCCGCTATCTGCGCCCTATTAGTTCTATTTGCCGATGTTCTATTCTGGATTCTAAACGTATCTAGCGAACAACAACTGGCGCTATTAGTAGAACAGCAATCACTATTTTATGTGCTCACCAATTGGTTGGTATTCTTTGGTCGAATGCTGTTAGTTGCCTTGGTGCTATTACCGTTAGCGACAATGACACTGGCAATCTCGCAACTGGTCAACTCACCATTGCTTGTGATCTTTGTTTCAAGCTTTGCAATCAAATGGCTGGCTATCGCACTGTTCGGTTTCTATGGCATCAATGACTTCTTTTCTGTTATCGCTTCACTACCGATGAAAGTACTTACGGCAAGTAACCCGTTCAGTGCACTCTCTGACGTCTCTGTCTTATCTTTGAGTATTTACGCCTTGCTTGGTATTGGTGGCTATCTACTGAGCCTTAAATTAAACAGAACGGACGATGTAAGCCTAAAGACACTGTTCCAATAACAGGTTACAAAACCTATCGCGTGATAGGTAAATAATGAAATCAAAGCTTCTGAGAAATCGGGAGCTTTTTTATTGCCCGTAATTTTTGTTTGGAGCTTGGGTGTGGAATCGTTGTGCTAAGTAGAAAATATACTAGGTAACAGATTAACTGTGTAAGAGATTTGCTTTGAGAGGTATTAATGAGCTGACATTAAATTGCATTGTTATTAATGCCTGCCAGCTCTTTGAGGGATGATTTCTTTAGCTACCAACCAGATGAAGGTCATTGAGAGTGCTATCGAAATCGGTTTGTTTCATTTAGAAGCCATTGATGGCTGTGATTGAAAGCCTTTCAGCTTTGCAAGTTTTTAGCTTTATTGCTTGATATGTAAAGCTTATTTCTTTGAAGCTTCTTTCGAAGTGTCTTTCCAGTATTGGATACGAACGCGATGAAGCTGTGCTCTTCTCATTTTTTTCATAAGGTATTTTTCCTTTTCATTTAGCTGCTCTTCATGAGCTTTTTTATTGCCAACTATTCGAATCTAACGGTGTTTGATGGCCAGATCAATGATACAAATCACAAAATATAAAGAGTTCTAAGTACCATTTACATCAAAATATGACCTAGATATCAACTGTGGCTCAATTTAATCCAACAAGCCGTTCTACCTATTAAAGGTTAGATCTCTCAGGTGACAAACTCATTTCAGTATCAATACACTTCTATGATACCCATTTAATAGACCGGAACATCGAGGATTTAGTTCCCAAATTATTATACCCTCACCAAACAAAGTGACACTGTAACCCAAATGGGGAGAATTGAGTCTATTTTTTGTTCACAACGGTCTATACGACACATAATTAAAATGGGATTATGTTGATGAGAGGCAACACGATTAACAAAGGATAGGCAGACTTAAATGGACACAACAATCAGTAAAGTGATTTTACAAGGGCACATTGTCGTACCAGACGATGATCTAGAAACAGTTATACAAGCACTGACCATTCATAAGGAGCTGACGTTGGCTGAGCCGGGCTGTATTGTATTTCGTGTTAGCCAAAGCTCACTGCAGCCAAACCGCTTTGAAGTATATGAAGAGTTCACTAACCGTGAAGCGTTTGAGGCCCACCAAAATAGAGTGAAAACCTCTGACTGGGGCAAGATAACTAAGAACGTGACACGCCATTATCAAGTGACTGATGTAACCACACCATCATGACCCAAGCATTGCTCAACCAAATCGCAGCCTTGATCGAACAAGATCCACTGCGAACAAAAATCTTAGAGTGTGTGGCTCAATTAGATCTACCACAATGCTATGTCGCCGCAGGCTTCGTAAGGAATCTAGTTTGGGATCACTTGCATGGCTTTGATAGCCGCTCAACGATATTGATGTGATCTACTTTGATCGCGGTGATTATGGTTACCAATCGGACATAGATTACGAAGCTCAGCTGAAACAGCGGCTACCTGAACTCAACTGGCAAGTTCGTAATCAAGCCAACATGCATACTCGAAACCAAGATAAACCTTATCAAAGTACGCTAGATGCAATGAGTTACTGGCCTGAGAAAGAAACCGCTATCGCAGTAAAGAAAAACTGCCATGGACGTATCGAGTGTATATCGGCTTTTGGTTTAGAGAGCCTGTTCAATTTGAAAATAACGCCAAACCCGAACCGCGGTCGGGACGTATTTGATCAACGAGTCCTATCTAAAAACTGGCTAACTCATTGGCCAAAGTTAACCATTGACCAGAGTTAACTATCACTGACAGCTAACTATCAAACAGCTTCAAAGCTAAAACCATTGACTAATAGCCCAATCAGATCGAACATGCCTCACTTATTAGCTAAACCGCACGCGGTAACAAACGATTCCTTCTTCTCGTCATACTGAGTAACAACCATGAACCAACAATACATGCTGCAAGCACTTGAAGCTTCGCGCCAAGCCCTACCCGATTGTCAACCAAACCCACCAGTGGGATGTGTTTTGGTGAAGAACGACAAAGTAGTGTCTGTTGGTTACACACAAAAGGTTGGTGGGAACCACGCTGAAGTCGAGGCACTGAATCACTATGATGGCGATATGGAAGGCGTAACAGCTTACGTGACATTAGAGCCGTGCTCTTTTGTCGGTAGGACACCAGCTTGTGCTAATACTCTGGTTGAAGCCGGTGTAAAACACGTTGTGGTTGCTATGCTCGATCCAGATCCTCGCAACAACGGCCGCGGTGTAGCAATACTGGATTCGCATGGTGTGAAAGTTGACGTGGGGCTATGCCAAGCACAAGCGAGTGCCTTTTTAACCCCATATCTTGGTAAGTCTTAGTACTCAGCATCTGTGGCGTTTAGCTATTGAGCTAGGCTTATTGAGAACTCGCTACTCAACATCCAGTAAACCAAGGCTAGCCCACGTCTACTCGATAAAGTGGGTTAGCTGGCGCATCAACAAAGTATGCCCAGATATGATCATAAACCGCATGTTGGTTGGGGAATGGCGCTAACGCTTTCGCTTCTTCTAAACTGCACCATCGATACTCAGTGTGCTCGTGGTTTAGTTCTACCGCTTGGTCTGGCGGGCAAAGTACAGCAAAGATTGGGATAAGTTGAATGACATTGACGTTCGCCTCGTAGAACTGCTCCAAAAATTGAGCGTTATACAACTCTTTCGCTTCGATTTTAGTTTCTTCTTCAAATTCACGTACGATTGCCTGCCAACCAGTTTCACCCGCTTCAATCGAGCCTGCAACATGACACCAATAGCCTCCCTTTACGCGTTTCATTAATAGCATTTTCGTTTGTCCGTCGATCTCAGAAAGAGCGACACCAGCCACAATCGAAGTATTGAGTGGAATCATAACGTTACCTTATTTTGAACACGAAGCGAGCAAGCCTAGCACCCTTCCATTAGTAAGTAGTCTTCGATGATGAAAAACGAGAGACCAATCATTAATTTGAATTCCTCCCCAGAGCACTCCAACCTTATGCGAACAATCAAGCTTACTGTATAAAACCACGGTGTGATTTCTTATTTGAGGCGCTTTTAGATAAAGAGTAGAATCGCCTGCCTTATACTGTATTTAAGCTCTCAAAACACAGTAGACACGTAGCCATTTATCACCATCAAGTAAGACGACTATATGCACTCATCAAAACCAACGCACGACTCAGAGACCAACCATACACCTGAGCACTGCTTCACTCGCTTTCAACAGCCGATCGAGTCATATTCGTTGCCTGAGCGCTTCACCTTTCCGTTCTATTACGAACCGCATCCGTTGTGTGAAATTGCGTCTCACCAACTTCAACAATACCTAGAAAACCAAACCGATTGGCAGCACGACTTCGGGCTGGATTCTGACGAAGGTCGCGGCAAGATGTTTGGTGTACTACTAGTAAGAAGCCCTGAAGGTGAACTTGGTTACTTCTCTGCATTCTCAGGGAAAATCGCCGATCAAAACCTACTGCCGCACTTTGTTCCACCGGTATTCGACATGCTGAGCAGTGACAGTTTTTTCCGTCAAGAAACCGCAGATATGATGGCGGTGAACGCCGAATTTAAAGCGCTGCAGGTCAACGCTCAATACCTTGAGTTGTGCGAACAATTGGCACAGAAAAAAGCGCAGGCAGAGCAAGAGATCGAAGCTCAACGCTTGTTGATCATTGAAGGTCGTAAAACGCGTAAAGAGCAACGAGAGCAAGGTAAAGAGAGCCTTGATGAGCAAGCTTTTGAGCAACTAAACCAAGAGTTAAGCAAAGCCAGCGTTGCAGATAAAAACCAACAGAAATACCTGAAGCTCAATTGGGAACAAACCCTAAACGAGCTACAAGGCAAGGTGGATGTATTTACTGCTCAATTGGCTGAACTAAAAGAGCGAAGAGCGCACCTGTCTCATCAACTTCAACACAAGTTGTTTTCACAATACGCTTTCCAAAATGCGGAAGGTAATGTCGAAGACCTTAACCAGATCTTTGAAAACACACCAAATAAAATACCACCGGCAGGCTCTGGTGAATGTGCTGCGCCAAAACTTCTACAATATGCCTATTTGAATGGCTACACGCCATTGGCATTAGCTGAATTTTGGTGGGGCCGCTCTCCGAAATCGGAGATCCGCAAACACAAGAAATACTACGCCTCTTGCCAGAGCAAATGTGTACCGATACTTGGCCATATGATGAAAGGCCTTGAAGTGGATCCAAACCCGTTGTTAGAGAATCCAGCAGAGGGCAAAGAGCTCGATATCCTGTTTCAAGATGAGCATATCGTTGTGGTACATAAGCCAGCAGGGTTCCTTTCAGTACCGGGCAAGACCATCAAAGATTCTGCCTACACTCGCGTTCAGGAAATGCATCCTGATGTGGAAGGGCCGTTCGTGATACACCGCTTAGACATGGCGACCTCTGGCATTCTAATATTCGCCCTGACTCGACGAGCAAATAAAAGCCTGCAGAAGCAGTTCATTACTCGTGAAGTCGAGAAGCGATACGTCGCGATGATTGAAGGCGTTCTGACCGAAGATGAGGGTTATGTTCGATTACCGCTGCGTGGTGACCTGTACGATCGTCCTCGTCAAATTGTCTGCTACGAGCACGGCAAACCTGCAGAAACTAAATGGGAAGTGATTGAACGCAATCAAGACACCACCAAGGTTTATCTGCACCCTAAAACAGGACGCACACACCAGTTACGTGTGCACTGTTCACATGAAGAAGGGCTACATATGCCTATCGTCGGTGATGGATTGTATGGCAACAAAGCTGACCGTCTTCACCTACATGCAGAAAGACTTGCCCTACACCACCCAATTACCAAAGAGTGGATGGAATTCCAATTCGATGCAGAGTTCTAAAGACTCTCATCAATAACAAGTCTTAATGAAAGGAGTCACACTATTTGTGGCTCCTTTTCAGCCACTTCCCCACATTTACGCCCTCGTTTCGCCTACCTCTTTCGGATATATCTCCACGCTTATTGCACTACATCAAGGTTCACCTCATTTTGAGGTGTAGGATGCCCCTCTTCACCTTTCCTTGAGGCCTTTGATATGTCATCAGCTGCTTTGAATCTACATTCCAATACACAAACATCTTCTTTGACTACTGCGCCAGCATCAACAAACGTAAAGCCAATCACAACGAAAAAACCGGATCTGAATTCGGCAATGCTGAATCTCATCGAAGAAGTGAAAAATGAACTCCCGCTCTATGAGTCAGAGACATTCATTTGTGGGCCAAAAGGAAACTGCTCAGGTTGCTCTAAGAAATTGCTAGAGATGGTCGACACAGAATTGATGTACTGGGAACACAGCATCTCAATGGGACAAGGGCCAAACTTCGAAGAACTGCGTCGCTTCGGTAAACTATGCAGCAGCGTAAGACGTGGCTTAGAAAGAAACGGCTTGGTAGAGAAGCGTCCTAGAAGAAGGTAACTAGAAGCAAGTCACTAGCTTAGGTATTAAAACACGATTTAGGGCGTCCTCGATCGTATTTGAGGTCTCGTTATACCTAGCCTTAGCGCATATTAGCTCCACTTACCTCAGTTGGAGTTAACACTATGAAACGGACACATTTACTGTTCACATCCCTACTTTTCCTTTGCAGTTCAGCCATCGCTTCCGGTGTCGGATTCACTCAAGTCACCTTAACTGACAATCCTAATCGCCTGCTAAACACTGCCATTTGGTATCCCGCGAGAGATGCATCAGACACAACCTTAATTGGCGATAACCCCGCCTTTATCGGTACACAAGTCATCAAAGGCGCAGACATTCAATCCGGTACTTTTCCAGTAATACTGCTATCGCACGGCTACCGAGGAAACTGGCGCAATCAAAACTGGTTAGCGACCAAACTTGCGAGTAAAGGCTACATCGTAGCGGCAGCTGATCATCCGGGAACCACCTCTTTCGACCATTCTCCAAAGCAAGCAGCGAAATGGTGGGAAAGACCACGAGATGTATCACGTATTCTGGATTACCTGTTATCTGCCCCACAGTGGAAGCAGTCTGCTAACGCCGACAATGTGACTGCAATCGGGCATTCATTGGGTGGCTGGACAGTAATGCAATTGGCGGGAGCAAGAATCGATAGGCAAACCTTTGAAGCGGATTGTCTCATATACCCTAACCCACGAACTTGTGGACTTGCTGAAGAGCTAGGGCTCGACAAAGTCCAAGCTGCAGAGCCAAACAATAAAGATCTTTCAGATCCAAGAATTCAACGTGTAGTCAGCCTTGATTTAGGGCTTGCTCGCAGCTTTTCAATCGTTAGCTTAAATGCCATTAAAGTACCAACCTTGATACTGGCGGCCGGGGTAGATATAGGAGATCTCCCTCAAGCATTAGAGTCTGGCTATATTGCCGAACATGTACCGCTAAACTCTAGACGCTACAAAGTCTATGAAAAAGCCGCCCATTTCAGCTTCATTCAAGGCTGTAAACCCGGTGCTATAGCCATGCTGAATGAAGAGGTGCCAGGGGATGGTATTATTTGTAAATATGGTATTGGTACATCACGCGACCAGTTACACCAATTGTTCTTCAATGACATCGTTCGCTTTCTAAATTGATAAACAAAAAGCAAACACACTCAATCTAACACTTGTAGCGAACTTCGAAACTCACTCGGAGTTTGCCCAGTTATCCTTGAAAACTCCCTATTGAAGTTAGACTTGGTCTGAAAGCCTGAACTTAGGTAGATCTCTGTTATCGCTTCATCGGTTTGCTTCAGAAGAGTCTTAGCGTGTTCAATCCGATAGGCGTTAATCACCTTCGAAATGTTCTGTTGGTGAGTTTGATTAACCGCAGACGATATCTTGCGAGCAGGAATGCCTAGCTTTCGTGCCAAGCGATTGAGAGACAGGTCAGGATCCTTGAATACTTGGCGCTCTCTCATTAATGCATCGAACTTAGTCATGATCTGAGTAGTTTCTTCAGTTTGGTCGTCATCTAAGCTACTCACTAGTGTAGTCGATGTGTCGACCTCTTCTGGAGAACCTTGTGACATGGCAGGTAAAGCCGGCACTTGCATGGTTTTTTCTTCGGCAGGCGTGCTCATACTGACCACCATCACAGCGGACACAATGGTTGGAATAAGGACAAGGTAGCTAATCGATAAGATCAGATTGGTGTGCTGCGCATCCAACAGCAAGATGTCGAAAGAAAGCGCACTATCAACCAAAGCCGAAAATAGCAGCATTACACCTGCAACTCGTTCAGCTGCCAACACTTTCGATACATCGGTCAGCCGCACTTGTTCCGGCACTCGCAGCGACGACTTCAGCAGCAAGCTACCATATCCGAGATAGAGAAATATCAGCAATACATCAAGAGTTCCCGCCCAGAGTTGCACATAGAAAAGTGAGCAAACTAAAACAGTAATCGGGCCTAGCCAATGTAAATGTTTACTGGATTGACTTCGATGAGCTCCCGAAAAACACAACCAAGCCGCCACAGGAACACAGGCACCAAAAATGGGTTGTAAGAAGCGAAACAACGCAATATCAAACGTCCATCGCAGGCCCACTACCGTCACCATCAACGCACACAGAATGATAAACCAAAATGGCTTTTGACTGGTTTGTGGGTAACGGCATCGAAGCAGCACACCTGTCATCATTAACAACAGCGCAGCGACAAATGGTAAAGGAATGGCAAGCATCAACAGTCCGTTTAAGTTTGAGAAAAGATCACTTCCCCTTCAAGCACTTCATTAGCGAAGCAAGTGAGCGAACCAGTGATACATATTGAATATCAACCTATGGTAAATCATTCCTCTGATAAAAATCTAGATCGAAACCTTGATGGTGTTAAACCAATGATTTTCATAAAGACTTTTCGGAAGCTGTTAACGTCTTCATACCCAACTAAGTAGCTGATTTGTTCTACTGGTTTGTGAGAACTTTCCAGTAGCTCGCACGCGCTTTGAACACGCACGTGTTGAATATAGTTAATCGGAGTCAAGGTCGTCGCTTTGGTAAATTGTCGGATAAAGGTTCTTCGCGTCATGAAGGCTTCCTCCGCCAATTGATCAAGCGTCAAAGGAAGGTGGTGATTCTTTTGAATAAAGCGCTGCACAAAGACAATCTTGTCATTCCCATGAGCGTAGTTAGGCACAAAACTTTGGTAGTAGCGCTGCTCTCTCAACCCCGTATCCAACACCAGATACTTACCCAAATTACGTGTATTAGTCGGCGTTGTGTATTTAGTCAGAATAAACAGAGCCAAATCCATCCACGACATCAAACCACCAGCGGTAATGATGTCATCGTCATCGATCAAGATTTTGTCGACATCAACATCGACCTCAGTATATTGCTCCGAGAATTGTTGTTGTGCTTGCCAATGCGTTGTCACGGTTCGTCCCTGCAACAACCCCGTTTCCGCCAAAATAAACACGCCCGCGCAAGCAGAACACAGTATCGCCCCACGTTGATGAGATTGTACAAGGTAATCCAACAGTCCTTCATCCGGCTCTAAATAGTAGCTGCCATCTAAGTTTGGCGGCACCAAAATGATGTCTGCTTTTGAGTTCTCGATTAATCCATCAACCGATTTAGACCAATCGTCGTAAGGCTTAATTTCAACATGAAACTGAACCTGCTCATTGGAAGGTTCGAGGCTATTAGCCAATTGAAGAAACTCTTTCACTCCAAACACGGCACTTTGCAGAGAGCCTGGATAGTCGATGATTTCGACCATTACTGATTTTGTCACTATTGCCATATAGTCTGTCATTTTTGACGTGCGATAAAAACTACAGAGTATTCATAATATCCCTACACCGCAACACACTAAATACAAAGGTATAGACTATGAAGAACACAGCCCTACTACTTATCGACTTTCAAAACGACTACTTCCCTTCATACGAAGGTGCGAAATGGGCACTCTCTGAAACAGAAAAAGCAGCCGAAAAAGGTGCACAGTTATTATCAGCTTTCAGACATAAGCAACTTCCTGTGGTTCATGTACGTCATGAGTTTCCGACGAATGATGCTCCGTTCTTCTTGCCAGAATCAGACGGAGCTCAAATCCACAGCAGCGTGGCTCCGCGAGAAGGTGAGCCTGTCATCGTAAAACATCAAATCAACAGCTTTAGAGATACAGAACTGAACAAAGTGCTAAAAGAGCAAGGCGTTGAAAAACTGATCATCGTTGGCGCAATGAGCCACATGTGTATTGATGCCGTGACTCGTGCAGCAACCGATTTAGGCTATGAATGCCACGTAGCGCATGATGCTTGCACAACCTTAGACATGGAGTTCAATGGCGTTAAGGTTCCAGCAGCGCATGTCCATGCCGCATTCATGGCTGCACTGAGCTTTGGTTATTGCAATGTCGCGACAGCAAACGAGCTTAAGAACCTGCTTAAATAAAGCTCAAAATCAAAAGCCAGCTTCTGAACAATTCTTGTAGATACAAAAAAGGCGCCTATTACGGCGCCTTCTCATTAAAATCTATTTTTACTAAGCTTGAGCCACTTGACGTGCAGGGTGTTTAATAAACACAGCGACGACAGCCACGATAGCCAATGCAAAACAGTAGTACGAGTTAGAAACGATCTCTAACGGCGATAGGTTAAATACAGAACCTAGTAGCAATACCTGTGCACCATAAGGCAACACACCTTGAATCACACAAGAGAAGATATCCAATAAGCTCGCCGAGCGACGTGGAGATACATCGTTCTCTTCTGCTAATTGACGAGCAACACTACCAGAGACAATGATCGCTACTGTGTTATTTGCCGTGCACATGTTCACCATAGACACCAAACCAGCAATACCCAACTCACTTGCGCGGCCGTTCGCTTGCTTAGAATGTGAAGAGCCGAATGCACGAATCATGCTACTTACTAGGTTAGTCAAGAAAGCTAGACCACCTTGGCGACGCATCAGCTCACTCAAACCACCGATCAGCATCGACAGTAAGAAAATTTCCTGCATGTTGCCAAAGCCAGCATAGATATCTTGCGCGTAATCGGTTAAACCATAGTTCTCCAGAGAACCTAAGCTAACGCCACCCGCCAGTAAGATACCGATGGTTAGCACAACAAACACGTTCATACCTGATACTGCAAGAATCAAGATAGTGATGTAAGGTAATACTTTAAGCCACTCAATAGGACCCGTTTCAGGCACTTGAGTCGCAGTGCTGTTAAAAGCGAAGATAACAATCGCGATAAGTGCAGCAGGAAGTGCGATACGGATGTTCTCTTTAAACTTGTCTCTCATCTCACAGCCTTGCGAGCGCGTTGCAGCAATCGTGGTATCAGAGATGATAGAAAGGTTGTCACCAAACATCGCGCCACTTAAAACAACGCCTGCTGTCAGTGGAATGCTCATGCCTGCTGAATCAGCAATGCCCAGTGCTACAGGGGCTACCGCAGCAATGGTGCCCATCGAAGTACCCATTGCTGTTGCGATGAAAGCAGAAATTAGGAAGATACCCGGTAGGATCATGCTCGTTGGGATTGCCGACAAACCAAGGTTTACCGTCGCATCCACACCACCAGAAGCCTTAGCAACCGCCGCAAAAGCACCTGCCAATAGGTAGATCATACACATTGCGATAATGTCTTTGTGACCTACTCCACTCAAGAACTGTTCGATAGCACGGTTCAATTTATCTTTGCTCAACAGCAGCGCCAACATCACAGCAGGTAGAGCCGCAATCGGAGCTGGAAGCTGATAGAAAGCAAAATCGACGCCTTGCAACGACAAGTAGGTACCTACGCCAATAAACAGCGCTAGGAACACGATCAGAGGGATAAGCGCTACTGCCGAAGGGGCA
This sequence comes from Vibrio sp. IB15, assembly GCF_016406055.1. NCBI lineage: Bacteria > Pseudomonadati > Pseudomonadota > Gammaproteobacteria > Vibrionales > Vibrionaceae > Vibrio > Vibrio sp. IB15. The sequence goes on along the minus strand of NZ_JAEFCE010000062.1, from coordinate 1,262 downwards.
ATAACCGCATTAGAATTTTTTGAATTGGACATGGAACGACAACACTATAGAACAGGAAGGAGAGCAGACTAATGTCACACTTAGGACTTGTCAACGTCTAGACGTCTAAACGCCCAATATAATGCAAAGTAATAAGAACTCTATTGAACATCACATAATAGAAAAGGCTATTTACTCACCAGTAAATAGCCTTTCTAGAACAAATTGCTCATACTTGAAGTAGAGTTTTAGAGACCTGCTTTCTTAATCAATAGAGCTTGTAAATAACTTAGTGCTTTGGTTTGAAAGTCACTTGGTACTCTCCGATACCATCATAAGCAACGGTTGTTAGCTCATTGAAGTCAAGCTCAACCACACCACAGTAAGACCCTGTAATGATTGCCTCACCCGCTTCAAAACTGACTCCACGCTTGGTCATCGTATCGATCAACCAGTAAACGGGATTTTGAGCTAATACGTTAGGGTGGGTGCCAGAAAATGCCTGTACTTTTTCAGCTTGAGTTATAGCCACTTCGACCTTGGCAGCAGAAAACGCTTTATCTTTCTCTATCTCAGGACCAAGAAACAAGCCTTGGTTTGCCAAGCAATCGGCTAAAACCTCGTAAAACTCCGCTCCACTGTCATCAGCAAAGCGAGATTGAATTAACTCAAGTGCCATATGGCAAGATCCAATGGCATCATTGACTTGTGCTTCGCTGTAGCCATTTGAGTTTGCAGGCAAAGGCTTAGCCAGTACAAAAGCGATTTCTGGCTCTACTCGGGCTACCTCTTTACCTGGCACTGAACCTGTGTCTGCGAACAATTCACAAATTTCACCTTGCTGCACGTTGTCAGCGAAAATAGGCGCTACGATAAATTTGTTTTCTGCAAGAGGTAACAGACATTTCCAGCCCCCCACTTTATCTGTGCGAATTTCAATCATGGATTCTTGAATAGCTAACGCATCATCTAAACTGGTTGGGCGATATGGTTCGATTAATCTTGGCGCTTTAGTTCCCGCTGTGCGACGGCTTAATAACTCTTTAGCCGCATGCTCAAATACACTTGTCATAATATACCGTTTAATTTAGAACGATTAGAAATAGGCTTGGGCAATGGCACCACTCATGCGATGGTTGCACCATAAAGTGTTCAAAGGCCTATTGTCACATGTCCCGCAAGTGAACACATACCGCTAAGTCAATATATTAAAAGAAAAGCCAGCACCTTGAACTGACCCCCAATAGTTGGACACCAATTATTGGGGGTCTTTTTATGTCCAA
>NZ_JAEFCE010000061.1:0-28343 GCF_016406055.1 Vibrio sp. IB15 | reverse complement strand
ACTCAGGCCTTGAAAGCCGCTTAACAGAAATGTCCAACTTTACGGGGTCACTTCACAATCGCCGGGCTTTTTTGTATATACGCTAATCTGACTGAGACTGTGCCAACCGAATACTGACTAAACTTGCCACCATAATAGCTAGGTAAAAACTACCAATTATCGATTCCATAAACACAAAAAATTGAGCGATCGGTAAAGCGGGTGAAATGTCTCCATACCCTACCGTTGTCAAAGTGATAAAGCTGAAATACATCGCATTAAACAAGTTCGTTAGCCAAATTTGTTCTTCTAAACCATTAAATTCGTTAGGAAAGATCTCTAAAATTAGCAGATAGATAGTCGACCACGCGAAACCCAACAGCAAATAAATACAAATGGAACCTATGATGTGATTGGGGGTGACGGTTTTCGCTTGTATTACCTGCTTTAAAGCCGAGTAAATATGTGAAAACAGAAATACCGCTAGCGCCGATAATGTCACTATCGACAAGTTGTAACCTTCTAAGAAGGAAAACACACCCGACACCGATGCCGTGATCAATAACAAACCGTACCAAGAGCGATACAGAGACCGCTCTTTATGAATGCCGACAATCGAAACCGCTAAGGTAATGATGATCAAGAACAGAATCGTTTTTTGGCCTTGCGGATAAAACTGCTGCATCACCGCGCAACCAAAAAACAACACCAATAGTGCGTAAAACAGGAAATAGAAGTTGTCGTCTTTCGAGACTGCCTTCATCTATTTGTCCTCTTCTTTTGGCTCCAAGTCTAACCAAGAGACCATTAGCTCGTAAGACAAACTCAAGATAACTGCACCGACAAACAAGCCTACGATACCAGACATCGCCATACCACCTAACGCACCGAGCAGAATCACCAACATTGGAATATGAGAACCACGGCTTAACAGCATAGGTTTTAAGATAGCGTCACTACCGCTCACCAAAATACACCACACCAAGAACAAGCTTGCCGCAAGAGTCGATTCAACACTGAACATGTAGATAATTGCAGGCAATAGCGCAAGAATCGGAGGTAGCTGGATAATCGCAATAAGTAACACAGCCAACGCCCACATTGCCGCTGCAGGAACACCTGCAATCACTAATCCGATTGCTGACATAATTGATTGAATGACAGCAACACCAATCACACCTTGCACAACACTGCGCACCGTTGATTTCGATAGCTGGACTAATTCAACACCCTTACCATCAGTCAAGCGCGCGACTAAGAGCGTTACACCCGTCTGGCATTTGTCTGCATTACTCATAAACGCGCCAGCAATAATGGTCGAGATAATGAATTGAATTAAACCACCACCAAGAGATCCTAATATTGAAGCCGCTTTAGTGGCAAATGCCTTAAGCTCTTCCGCGTACTTGATGAACACGCCTTCGATATTTGAAGAGGCATGAACTAAGGTCGCATACACCTTTTCACCGATGAATCGGATCTCTTGTAACGACTCTTTTGGTTTAGGTAGAGACAAGGTTCCGTCCTGAAGCCCTGTCATTAAGTCGGATGCACTCGTGTAGATGCCAGAAGACAATGCCACTAATGGGATAAGCAGCAACAACACGCCAATGAAGCACAATAATGCACTGGCTTTACCTTTCGACAGCCCAGTTTTGTTTGAGATGGCAACAGCTACTGGGTACAGCGCTGTCGCGATAATCGCGCCCCACACCACCAGCAAAATGAATGGGCGTAAAATTGAAAAACACCAATAAACCAGTATGGCGATGGCAGCAATTTTAATTGCGGCGTCAATCGCCTGTTTAGAAAAATCATCGGTTAACTTCATGACACGTCCTTGTAGAGGCAAAAATTAAGGCTGATTTTGTAAGAACTTCCAATTCCTAGTCTCGAGGAAAAGCGAAGCCAAAATCATATAAATCCCAATTAACACTAACTGGAATATGCGAATAAAAGTGTTGCTATCAATATCGCCAGAGCTCATCAATGTGCTCCCAACAAGTACCAATAAGGTGCTAAATGCAGTGGCAAAGATCGGCGCTTTTTCTGAAACGGTATAGATCTTGGTCGCCATAAGAATAGCAACAAGACCGATAAACAAAGAATAGAAGACAATGTTAGGAACAATCGAAAGAATCGAGAATGCCGCAATCGCCAACAAGCCTCCAATACCGTTACTGATCACCAAAAAGGCACTTAACTTTATCGATTTCTCTGACGTAATCATTAACGATAGCAGCGCAATGAACATCATTATCAGTAACGCTTCAGAGACTTGAAAAATAAAGAAAAAACACACCACTGGATAAGAGATAATCATAGCCCGAAATGCCGCATACCAGCGCTGTCTCTTTTCGAGTGGCGCCGCTGCAAACCCTGAGAATTCAGATTTAGGTTCTGGGAAAAAAACGTGGACTAACGCAAAGATCATCACAGAAACCACACCTGATGCCGCCAAGCCAGATGCCAGTAATACTGAGACACCAGGGTTATCAATCGCCATAAATGGCAACATCAACACAGCAATCAATAACACGGTAGCAAATAGGTTCCATTTAGGGTCTACGAACAAGTAGTAACCCCACAACATCATTAATCCCACCAAAATCAACAGAGGGATTGGATAATGGTTTATCCCGCGAGACAGCAGCAAACCTAAAGCCATGGTGGCAACCACCGCCAATAACAGTTCGTAGACAGTTTCTTTATGTAGGTTTGGTTTATCAATTAAGAACTTAGCCGTAAACACTGGCGCTACAAATGCAAGCGGCCAGTTAATCCATGCAGCTAAAAAGACAGCTAACGTGACCCCGACGGTATAGCGCAGGATCCGTTGCTGTGTTTGTTGATCGAGTACAGGCTTATTGGACATAAGACAATACACTTATAAATCGAATCCAAAGTTTGCCTATTGCGTTGAAAACAAAGTTATCGCCGCTATAAACAATCACATCCGCCTGACCACCAACACGCAGCATGCCTTGCATCGCATCTCGTTCAAATTCGATAGTAATTGGCAGCATTTGAGTTTGGCGCAACCAGCCAGTTTGTTGACTCGCCTGAGCAAGTTTACCTGCTTGATCGTTTTGTCCCCAATCGACACCCCAATCAATGCTGCTTACACGACCTTTCACGATTCGACCCGGAGCAAAATCTAGAGCGACTTCCACTTCATCGCCAACCGTGACATTACCTAAACTATTTTCACGGTAGTAAGCTTCTATCCAGATATCCTCCGTCGAGACAAACGTCATGATCGCTTGGCCTGCGGAAGCATAAAAGCCTTCCGACAAGCTGAAGTTAGACACACCACCTTGTGTTGGTGCTTTAATAACAGTGCGTTCAAGGTTAAGTTGAGCTTGTTCCAACGCCAGCAATGCTGCTTTCACTTGACTGTTCTCTTCACCCTCTTTACCCATTTGTTGCTTCGCGCGTTCCAAGTCTGCTTCAGCATTCGTCACGTTAGCTCGCGCTGTTGCCAAAGTCGCGAGAGATAACATGTACAGTTTTGAGCAATTAAAAGTCTTCGTCACTGTGTGTGAAAGTGGCTCTTTTTCTGCGGCAGCGCGTAAGTTAAAACGAGCTCAATCCGATGTTAGTCAGTCGATCGCCAACTTAGAAATTGCCATCGACCAAGAGCTGTTCAATAGAGAGAAGAACATCCCCGTTTTAACCTCTACAGGTAAAGCTTTATTGCCTGTCGCTAAATCGATTCTTGATCAACAAAAGTACTTCGACCAAAAAGTAGAATCACTGGCACAAGAAGACGAGCATGAGCTTATTATTGCTATCGATGAAAGCATCATAGATACAAATTTCATTAAGATAATCAGCTCCCTAGCCGATCAGTTTCCAATCACACACTTCGAAATTATTACGACATCCACCTTCGATGTAGAGGATTTAGTAAAACGAGGAAAAGCACATATCGGCATTATCTATGCGGATGGAGAGCTCAAAGTTGATATGGATTTCTTTTTGTTAGGCCAAGCACGCTTCCTAACCGTCAGCTCTGCTGATCATGAGCTCAGCAAGCTGCCAGTAGTTCAAGATTCAGACTTAAAACGCTATCGGCAGTGTGTACAACGCAGTTCAAAGCAACGTGAGCTGTGGTTCACCTATGGCATTAGCTCCATGCTTTGGTATGCCAACACTCACAAAACCATCATCGACCTAGTAGAGCAAAACGTTGGTTGGGCAAATGTGCCTGAAATGATGGTCATGGAAGGCATAAATAAAGGAGAACTCGTTGCTCTGCCTGTTGCACACGAGCATGGCGGTTGGATAACTCCGGTAGGGTGCCTGGTGTCACGCCGTCACATCAATGGCCCGGTACTCACGAGTCTGATTGAGAAGCTGGAAGGTTACTCTTTGCAATACAATCAATGGCAAGCAAACTAGCTAAAACTACATTGCAATATCGGTAGTGCGTTTCGCCGCACTACCGCATTTCGACACATTTCACCGATAAATATCTTTGTCGTCTGGACAAAACACCCTAGTTGATGTCCCAAAGTGACATAACTAAACTGCGATCCGAAAGGGGTTGTCGTGCCTATGCATGGTTAACGAATCAATCCAAATCGCTCTTTAACACTACTGACCTAACCTCAAATCTCCCGTGTAGGCATTGCTAACGTCGCCTATGACAGCTTCAAATAGATCACTTTTTGAATTTAATTCGCCCCAGTTTATGAGTGCTCTTCGAGTGCTTTTTTATATCTAAATGAACCTTTTGGAAAATTTGTCGTGAACGTTTTAAGAAACATTTGCCCTGAGAAAATGGGTAAAGAGCGTAACAAACGAGAGTATGATTTACGCGTACTTAATTGTGTCAGTGAAAGTGAATATGAATCGCGTATGGCGGTTTGGAACAGCCTAACGATGGCTGCAACGCCGTCAGCTTCGGAAACAAAAGGCTTCATCGATGAGGCTTTCAACAAGCTTCAGCAAGACCTGAAAGAAGCTAGCCGTGAGTTGTCGATTAACTACACGGACTTCATCGCAATGGCGCATGAAGAGATCAACTACATTAAGGTATTTGTTGCAGATAAAACCTCGCAATACGGTTGGTACGCAGCCATCGCTCTGATGATCATCGGCACCGTTGCTCTGTGTATTCAGTAAGTTAGGTTCTATCTTCAGCTGAAGATCCCTTGAGCGCTTTCATACGCGCTAACTAGAAAACAAATGACTCGCTTCATTTGTTTTCTAGCCACTACAAACTCACTCTTCCATCAGATTTAGCAAGTCTTGCGTCGCCTTTTTAGGATCTTCAGCGTGACAGATTGCAGATACTAGCGCTAAGCCGTGAATACCCGTTTCAACCAACTGTGGGATATTAGATTCGTTGATGCCACCAATTCCGACTATCGGTAACTTGGTTGTTTCCAACGCCAACTTAATACCTTCGTAACCCCAATACTTTTTCAGATTTGTTTTTGTCTGAGTCTCAAACAGTGCGCTGAGGCCAATGTAATCAATCGGCAAGTCATCAGCTTCTTGTAACTGCTGTTCAGTCTCAATCGATAAACCAAGAATCTTGTCTGAACCAATCAGCTTACGTGCTAGTGCGGCAGGCATATCCGATTGCCCCAAGTGCAAACCATCGGCATCAACGGCCAATGCCACATCGACTCGATCATTAATGACCAACGGCACATCCGTTCCAGCTAAAACAGATTTAACGGCTTCTGCACGCTCAATGAATGCTCTTACGTCCCCATGTTTTTCTCTAACTTGAACCATAGTGACGCCACCAGCAACCGCTTGCTCAACTACGAACTTAAGCATTTCTAAATCTTGTTGGTCGTCAGTCACTAGATATAGTTTATAAGGGTTCATCGCATACCTTTGAAGTCGATTTCTAAAATTGACTTTCTGTCATTTTACCGACAAATCACATCCTATGCATGGGAGTTAGTACTTAAATCCATAAATTATACGGGGTAATTCAAATACGCAACTCGTTGAAAGCATATCGAAAAATCTGAACTTTTTAACTAAAGCGTTACTTATTACACAAACTATTCACTTTGAGCATGCCCGATACACAGTTTTATGGAATACTCCAAAATGAAGGAATCAGGTAAATATAGGGATAGTTATGCGCCACCTTTCTATAGCGCTTAAGATCAAGCTGGGGTTTGCCATCTGCTTGCTCTTTTTCGTCATTTCAGGCCTTGTGAGTTACAAAGGCATTCAAACCTTGTCAAACGGCTTTAGCCAATACAGCGAACTCAGCCACAAGGCGACTCAGTCAGGCAACATTCAAGTGCACTTTCTTCAGATGCGTTTAGCCTCTGAACGTTACTTAGAGTCATTGGATGAGCAATATGAAGCGAATTATCAATCAAGCAAACTCGCGATTGACGATCTTCTCAACAACTTAATCCAATCCACCACCAAAACCGATAGCCTAGCTAGCCTGCAACTCGTGCAAGACAGCGTTGCGGCGTTTGATGTGGCTTATGGATCAATGAAACAGAGTGAGCTCCTTATTGACCAACTGGTAAACGTTGAGATGGTACAACGAGAAACCAACGCACTGAAAGCAGCTCAGAGCTTGTTGTATGAGTCTTACAATAACAACGATCCAAACGCGAGCTTATACGCGGGCATGTTGATGGAGAATTTCCTCGCAGCCAAGATCACCGTACTCAGTTACTCAAACAACGACGATCTCAAAACCTATGAAGCGGGTAAAGACATCTTTGAATACGCGCTACCAGGTATTGAAGGCGATATTGAATCTCTCAAATCATCACCTTATCAAAGTGAGCTGATTGAAGACTTCTCGAACCAACGTGAAGCGTATGCAAAAGGCTTTGAACAAGTTCATCAACAGATGCTGGAGAACACTCAAAGAACCGCTACCCTTTCCTCGATTGGTGATAGCTTGGCTATCGCTGTGGCTGATGCTCAGAGCATTCTAGAACAACAGAAACAAGCGCTAACACCAGAGCTGCAAGCCAGTGAAACGCGTTCAATTCAGATCATCATCTTGCTAGCGGGGGTCGCGTTAGTTATCGGCATGACAAGCGCTGTGTTAGTCACTCGCTCAATTACGAAAGGCATCGCACAGGTTAAGCAAATCACCAATGAGCTTTCTCAAGGCAACCTGGATGTTGAAGTAAACATTGAGAGTAAAAACGAGATTGGTGAACTGCTGACTAACATGGAGATCACCATTGAATCTCTGCGCGATATTGTAGGTCAAGTGAATCGCTCTAGTGTGCGTATTGGCGAAATGTCTGAATCACTCAATCAAGTAACCAACAACAGCTCAACCAACGCAACGCAATTGAACAGCGAAATGATGAACATCTCTACCGCTGTAGACCAACTGGCTTCAAGCACATCAGAGATAACTTCAAGTGCCAACCACGCCTCTCAAGTCGCGAACCAAGCGACCGAGAATGTCGCGATGGGTCTCAAGGAAGTAGACAAGACACTACACGAAATTGGCAGCGCCGATGAAAGCATGCAGGTCAGCAGCCGGAAAGTGACCGACCTACACAAAGAGTCGATGAACATTGGTGCAATACTAGAAGTAATCAAAGGCGTATCAGAGCAGACCAACCTACTGGCATTGAACGCGGCTATTGAAGCAGCGCGCGCAGGTGAACAAGGTCGCGGATTTGCAGTAGTAGCGGATGAGGTAAGAACGCTCGCTAAACGTACCCAAGACTCTGCTAGCCAGATTGATGAGCTCATCACCTCACTACAACGTGGTGCTAAAGATGCGTTAGAGTCAATTAAAGAGAGCCACAGCACGGTTTCAGATGCTTCAACTCAAGCACAGCAAGCTTCTCAGAACTTACATGTGATTAATCAACACATCCAAGATCTGAACCAAGCCAACAGCCAAATCGCGGTGTCGGTTGATGAGCAGGATCGTCTTACCAAGTCACTGGGTGAAAACGCGCAAGGTGCAAACACGATCGCTCAAAGTAACCAAGAGTCAGTCAGCAGCATTTCAGGTGCAGCGAGCGACTTGACCGAGGTTGCTCACCACCTAGAGAGCCAAGTGAACCGATTTAGAACCTAGTCAGCTAGTCTATATATTCTCGGCACAGCTCCAAGCCAATAACAAAAAGCCCCTAACACATAAGTGTCGGGGCTTTTCTACAACTAAAGCGTTTTAAGTTAGGCTTCTAACTGATTGCTTAGAGCTAGATTAACTCTACTGAATCTTCAAACGTTGAATCAGAGTCTCTTCATCTAACTGATACAGCTCATCGAGCAAGTTCATTTGCAAGCTACCTGGGCCGCGAGAGTTCTCAGCAGCAATTTCACCAACCACGCCTAATACCGCCGCCGCAGCCAAACCGCTTTCATCACCAACTGCAGCAAATGCGCCTGTCAATGCGGTTAAGGTACAACCCATGCCAGTAACATACGGCATCATTTGATGTCCATTGTTTAACGTCACCACGCTGTCTTTGGTGACAACGTAATCTGTCTCACCAGATATCACCACATTTGCACCGTATTCAGCCACTAAGCACTGTGCAGCACCTAACGCAGCATCACTGCTATCAAGCGCATCCACACCTTTGCTCTGTGCTTGCTCGCCCGCTAGTGCGATAATCTCAGACGCGTTACCACGAATGATCAACTTATCCGCTAAACGTGCGATTTCACGAGAAGTTTCGGTACGCAGAGTACTTGCACCACAACCGACAAGGTCAAGCACCACAACCTTGCTGTTCGCGTTAGCTTGTTCAACCGCAAAACACATTCTTGGCGTCCAAACGCTGTCGAGCGTGCCGATGTTGATCACCAAAGCGCCAGAGAAAGACATCACCTCTGCCAGTTCTTGTTGTGAGTGCGCCATAATAGGCGAAGCGCCAATCGCTAATAACGCATTGGCCGTGTTGTTCATCACTACATAGTTGGTGATGTTCACAACCAGCGGTTTTTGCTCTCGTACTGCGCGCAACGATTGGATGATTTGTTCAGTTAGCATGGGTTAATCCTTATTCGTCAAAGTTGCTTTAAGCCGTTGTTGAGTCATTCAGTGCATTTAGACCTTGCTGCCAGAAAGACACTTCCATACGTGTTGCCGTTTTGAAGATATGAACGATGTTCTGACCGCGCTCGCTGTTAATGTCAATTTCAGCCAGTAGCTGATTGAAATACTCTGCACCCGTTGCCACGCCAGACTGGAACTCTTCACCACCGTAAAGCTGAAGCCAGCTTGCGTATGGGTTACCTTCCAAAACAGTGTCACTGCTTTCTAACAGCGCTTTACCAATCACAGCATAACCAATTGAACACGGAGCCAGTGCCGCATAAAGATCAACAAGATCACCCGTCATACCCGCGTCTAAAACGTAGCGTGTATAAGCCACTGTGCCGAAATCTTCAGGTTCGTTTTCTAAATCAGATTCCGTTAAACCCCACTGACCACAGTAAGTCACGTGGTGAGAGATTTCAGAATCCAATAGAGCATGAACACTTGGCAGAGCACGGCGCATATCAGCTAGTGTTTTTGCCTTATAAATCGCCAATGCATAAGCACGGGCATACTGTTTCAAGAACAGAAAATCTTGTTTCAAGTAATGCAGAAAACACGGCTGAGCAAGAGTGCCGTTTGCCAGCGTTTTAACAAAATCATGCTCGGTGTAGTCTTGCCAATCTTGCTGACAGGCTTGGATTAAGTCTTGGTATTTCATGAGATTCCTTAGTCAAAAGTCGGTACGTAATCAGCGGCTTTTGGTAGTGATTTAATAATGCCTTTGTCGAACATGAACTGCGCGTAATCATCGTAACGCTTCATATCTACTGCAGAAGGGCGAAGTGCAAAACGAGTCAATGTGTCGTTCCATGCGCGTTGGTTTAGCTCGTTGTTTAGCGTATCTGGTGAATACGCTACAAACTCACTCCACGAGTCTTGTGGGTGGTTCACGATGTAAGTCGTTGCTTGCTCGAGTGCTTTGTTGAATGCTTTGATTGCTTCGTCGTCGTGTTTCTTTGCGTTCGCCACAAAGATCAGCTCATCGTAAGCTGGCACACCGTGCTCTTCTGGGAAGAATGCTTTGGCTTTAAATCCTTCTAGGGCTAGTTGGTTCGTTTCGAAGTTACGTAAGCCACCCCAGATGGCATCTACCTTTCCTGACGCCAGTGAAGACGAAAGAGCCCAACCAACATTGATGGTTTGCACATCTGTAAACGCAACGTTTTCCTGAGCCAGCATGGTACCGATCGTCGCTTCTTCATTACCCGCAATCGCGATACCGATCTTCTTGCCTTTCAGATCCGCTAACGAATCGTTCTTGCCGTTATCCAGCACCATTAGTGTGTTCAACGGTGTTGCAATAAGGGTTGATGCACGAACGAGAGGCAAGCCTGCCGCCACATCCATGGTTAAACTTGGTTGGTAAGTGACTGCGAGATCGACCTTACCTGCTGCAACAAGTTTTGCAGGTATGCTTGGGTCTGCGGGCTCTTGAATGTCAATCTCTAGATCCTGTTCTGCAAAGTAACCACGCTCTTGAGCAATCACAATTGGACCGTGGTTCGGGTTTACAAACCAATCCAACATCAGAGTCAGTTTCTTCTGTTCCGAATCCGCTAATGCATGACCTGAAACTAGCGAAGCAAGCAGTGCCACTGCACGTACCAATTTGGTGTTTTTCATAGTTAACCTTTCCTTTTGAATATTATTATTGTGTTTGTCGATCTAATTTCTAACGAGGTTTGTTTAGATAAATAGCCTGAGCGAAGCTTTATTAAACAAAGAGTTATTGAGCTAGCCATCACTGGTTCTCCCAAGGGATAGCTTTTTTGAGTAATTTGTCTGTGATGAAGTAGAGCGAGATAGAGAGCACCGCCAAAATAAACAAGGCCGCGAACATCTCATCAATGATCATGCGCGCATTGGCTTGCAGCATCAGGTAGCCTAGCCCTTCACTCGAACCTACCCACTCGCCAACAACTGCGCCAATTGGGGCGATAACCACAGCCACACGAATACCTGACGCCAATATTGGCAGTGCAGCAGGAAGTTGAATGTGGCGTAGCAGTTGCCATTTCGATGCGCCCATCGTCTTGGCGAGGTCAAGATAACCTGCAGGTGTATTACGCAGGCCGTCATAGCAACAGGTCGTCACAGGGAAGAAGATTATGATTGCTGCCATCACTACCTTTGAGGCGATGCCATAGCCTAGCCACAGCATCAGTACTGGCGCGATCGCAAATACAGGGATCGCTTGGCTAGCAATCAAGATAGGCAACAGCCAACGTTTCAACGGATCAAACATCAACATCTGCAGGGCGAAAAACAGCCCCATAGACAAACCTAGTAATAGCCCAAGTAAGATCTCTTGCGCAGTCACCCATGTGTGTTTGAGTAACACATCGTAACGTTCAATCAGCTTTAAAAAGACTTCTGCTGGCGCTGGCAGAATGAAGCTCGGCATCTCGAAAACAACGACCACAAGTTGCCATAAGCCAAGAATCACAACACTGCTGATAAGCAAACGCATAACGGGATTCATCTGACTTGAACGTTCAGTGCTAGACTGCACGTTCGTTGACTGAGTCACAGCTTCACTTCGCGTTAGATCATTCATAATCGCGCTCCAACTGATCTAAGATCGCCTGTTGCAACTCGGCACACTCACCATCGAGTACTCGTGGCGTTGAGGTGTGAGGCACAGGTAAAGAGTGAGCACTCGCAGGCGAGCCTTGCAGCACATACAAGTTATCCGCCAAACGCACCGCTTCTTGTGGATCATGAGTAATCAACACAACGGTTTTATCTCTTAACAGTTCACACGCTAAGCTCTGTAACTTGTGTCTTGTCACCGCATCCAACGCAGAGAATGGTTCGTCCATCAGCACGACTGGCTTGTCTTGCATTAAGGTTCGAGCCAAAGCAACACGTTGGCGCATACCACCAGACAACTGATCCGGCATAGTATCCGCGTAATCAGCCAAACCAACCGAAGCGAGTAACTCGAACGCTTGGTTCTTTTGCTCTGTGTTTAGGTGCTTGTTCGTGGTGTTCTGAAAGCGATGGCTCAGACACACGTTGTCGATAACCGACAACCATGGCAATAACAAATCTTGCTGTGCCATATAGGCAATGCGATCGGTTAGAGGCAGTTCATCAGACGTTGCCAACACGCCCCGCCACTCCGCCTTGTCGCCCAACAAACCTGCCAAGTAACGCAATACCGTGGTTTTCCCACAACCGCTTCGCCCAAGCAGCACTGTCCACTTACCTGCGCTTAAGTTAAGTGACAGTCCCGAAAGGGTCGCGTGCTCGCTATCTCGGTAACGCAGCGTCGCATTGCTAAGTTGAACGCCAACCGTATTAACGGACATTACCGTGCCCAGCAAAAAAGTGATTTACCGGGCCATGACCCTGACCGACTTTCAATTCGTCAGCATGTGCAATAGCGCGTGAAATGTATTGTTTGCCTAGGTCAACAGCCTCTGACAGCGTGTTGCCTTGAGCCAAGAAAGAAGCAATTGCAGAAGATAGCGTACAACCCGTGCCATGGGTGTTTTTGGTAGGGAAACGCTTCGCGCTAATCAAGGCAGATGTGGTTGGCAGAATCAGTAAATCGTTACTGTTTTCATCTTTCTCCAAGTGACCGCCTTTTAGCAGGACTGCTTTAGCACCTAAAGCACGCAGGTCTTCAATCATGTCCTGCATTTCAGCTTCGCTTTCAGGCACGGCTTTGCCTGTTAATGCTGCGCCTTCAGGCAAATTAGGCGTAATGATGTCTGCCAGCGGAATCAACTCTTGTTTCAGCGTCGTGATGGCTGAGTTTTCTAAAAGCAGGTCACCACTTGTCGCGACCATTACAGGATCAATCACTAAGTGTTTTGGCTGGTATTGTTTTATTTTGTCTGCAACGACTTCGATGATTTGCGAATCCGCCAACATACCGACTTTTACCGCCACGATATTCAGATCGGTGAACACCGCATCTAATTGGCTGGCAACATGCTCAATTGGGATTGGAAAAATGGCTGACACCCCTTGGGTATTCTGAGAGGTAATGGCAGTAATCACAGAACAAGCGAAGCTACCCGTTGCAGACATGGCTTTAATATCCGCTTGAATACCAGCACCGCCGCCACTGTCAGAGCCTGCTATGGTTAAAACAATCGGAGTATTGACCACCGAAGATTGGTTGTGTGGTGTTTGAGTATTCTTGAGTGGCGCTTGAGTGTTGGAATGCTGCGTCATGGTCGCTCCTACTATCTAAAAGACGTAAGAGAACCGAACTTTGGCCGTAAAGAGAGTGTGGAAATGAAACCAATGAGAGATCATTGTTGGACCACATAGACAAAGTCATCATAGTTCCCTACGCCAGTGTTAACTGAATCAGGTTCAACGGGTCTCGAATAACGATCTCAGCAAATACCAATTAAGGTAGATGCCCCCCGACTATTGATAACGATAGTAACAGCACTCTTGCGACTGAGATACTCATTTTATTCAGTTATAAGATACAAGCATGAATAAAATTCAATTTAGCTTTGTTAACAAGCACTTAGTTTCGCTGGACATTTGGTTGTGATTGAATAAATAAACACATGACTATCAACAACATACCAATCCAACCGACTAAAGGTATGCGCTCCCCCACAATCCAGACAGCCAATACGGCGGCAACCACTGGCTCAAGCAAAGTAATCAAATTAGCGCTACTTGCGGTGACATGTCGTAACCCGAAACTGAAGGCGATATAACCCAAACATTGAGGAAGTAACACCAAGTAGCTAACCACGAATACGTTCGTGCTTGAAGCGAATAGATTGTCACCAGTGAACCATAGCGTTGGTAATAACAACATTGCACCTAAACCAAATATGCTGCCCATCGCCGCTTGCGACTTAATGCCTTCGTCTATCAGAGCTTTTGTCGCCCACGAATAAATGGCATAACATAACCCAGCAACCAAACCTAAACCAATGCCCAAAAGCTTCATGTCATCATTAGGTTCGCTCCCCACTGACGACTCAGAAAACACCAATAACCCAATGCCAACCACGCCAATGGCAAAGCTCGTCAGCCAACGTTTATTAATGTTATTATCTTTGCTAATAAGACACTCTAATAGTGCAGAAAAGAACGGAGCAGTAGCTATCGACACCACTGTTCCCATCGCGACACCCGATAATTTCATCGAAGAATAGAAAGCCAAAGGATAGATCGCCAAAGCCAGCGCACTCGCTGCCAACAGCTTTTTGTTGATCAAAAACTTATCAAGTGAAGATAAGATCTTTCGATACGCCAAGCCCGCTTGCATCAAGCCACCAAAGCCCATTGAAAAGGCGCCAATCGCTAGCGGGCTGAGATCCGGCGCAAAGCTTGCGGCTGTACCTGTCGTACCCCATAAAACAGAAGCAAACACGATGGCTAAAGTGCCCGTTTGGAATTCGTTAACGCGATTGATGGCAAGATTCATTGTTATTACCTAGTCTATTTTAATTTCTGAACTAGATAATAGTAAACATACGCTAGGTTGAGTTTGCCAAAAGGACGCTATTCTTGTTTCGGAAGACTCTCTTTCATTGAACCTAAAAACGCCCTTGGAGACATGCCGAAGTGCTGAGAGAAGCGTCGACTGAATGCAGACAAGTCACTATAACCCACATTCTCTGCGACCAATTGAACGGGTAAATCGGTATGACTTAGCAAGGCTTGTGCTTTCTCCATACGATAGCGAGTGATGTACTTAAGCGCACTGATTCCAATGCACTCTTTAAAGCGCTTCTTAAATTGAGTGGGGCTCAAGCAAGCCGTTTCTGCAAGCTGAGAAATAGAGAGAGGCTGAGCGTAATTATCCGCAATGAGCCTTTGGACCACACGAATACGAGGGTCAATGCTCTTGCTGACTTCTTGTTGCTCTAATAGTAGTGAAAACACATCCAAGATAGATGATTCAATGCCACTGTCGACTTGGTATTCCAACTGCTTTTCCACGAACAGCAAGAAGCTCATTAAAGGTGGCGTTATCGTGAAAACCGAAAGCTCATGCTCTAACAAGTGCCGCGGTAACTCTATCATATCCGCAACAATAAACCGTGCCGCTTCATCCGCCTTAAACGCATGGGCTGTCGTGACTGGAATTACCACACATTCACCAACAGCGACCTTACCAACATACCCAATCATTTCAATACTAATACTCCCTTGAATAGGCAGTACCAGTTGATGGTAGCCGTCATGTGCATGAGTATTAAATTGCTTGGTGTAAGATCGAATGCTTAAGCTAGATTTCATGAGCAACGCCGACGTTGGTTAAGTGCGTAAAGGTAACTGTATACAAGTAAAAGTATTTGAGACACATTAACTTATCATCTGCAGTTAGTCACACTTCTCGTAAATAGTGACCGTTCCCCTATAGCGATACTATTCGATAACGCGAATCTCAATAGCAAAGATACCGTGAACCGGGATCATCTCTTTGTATTCGTGAAAGCTGTAGAGAAGCTCAACGCCCTCATCAATTGAATCACTCAAATTAGATAGCACTCCTAGTCCCTCTGTCATCAATAACGCTCTTGGGTCAGGATAGTTTCTTACGTCCAATACTTCGACAGTCAGCGCGTTTGGCTTAATCACATCTAAACCAACAAACGGTGGACCTGATATCACTTGAAAAGCAATGTGGTCTCCTTTAGTCAGCTGGTCATATTGAATGGCCTCATAACTGTTATTTGTTCTTATCTCAACACGCTTCGCGCCACTCTTTATTGCGTCTAGCGGTCGTTGGTAGATTTCCAGCTTGTAAGAATTCATAAGCCCTCTTTTTTAAATGTTGTTTCGTGCTGCTTACCATAACTCAAGTAAGCGCAGCCGTTACTTTATATTGAGCTTAGTTCACATGAGTACAGAATCACAAAATCAAAAAAGCCGTTTAAGTATTGCTACTCAAACGGCTTTTTAACTCAAGTCTGATTGGCATGGCTAAGAGCTGTTAACCTAACTGGTGATCGCTCATTAACTAAATTGCCTTCTACACTCAATTACTTTTGAAGTTGCTCTTTAGCGGCTTCAACCTTAGAAAAATCTAGGCCAAGTTCTTCAACGGCTTCTTTGATTAGCGCAGGGTTTTGCATTACCTGCCCCATAAGCATTTGAAGCTTGTCTTGTGGTAAACCAAGTTGGCTGATCGTCGCCATTGCTGCAAGAGGGTTTTCAGTCAACGTTTGGAATAGCTCGCTAATTTGCGCGTCGCTAATATTGTTCTCTTTCAACATTGCTAGAATCGGGTTCATCTTTTTACCTTTGAAACACTAAATAAAATAGGAGCACAGCATACCATCTAGCTGTGCTCGATTGTACTAGCAACTTATACTTTGCCTAGTGTGAAGTAACGCTAAACCTAGCGAGACTCTAACGGGTAAGAGCGGTAACTCCACATACCATAGGTACGAAGAGCGTCACGGTAGATACCTAGCAGCTCACCATCACTTGCTTTCTTGAGTTCTGAAAGTGGCTTATCAGGGTAAGAAACCGTATCGAAAGTAATGCCTTGAGGTCCAGTTTGCCAGCTTGCCACTTCAAATAGAGTTTGACCACGGCGAACGTGGCTTGCCGAGCTAATAATCGTCGCGTGTTTAATGTTGTGGCGAGCTAACGCATAACTACTGAATAAGGCATTGCCAACCGTGCTAGTCGCATAATTTTCTTCAATGATGCGATCTTTGCTTACCCCTTTTTCAATAAGCCAGTCCGCCATCAACTTACCTTCAGTCTTGTGGTTCTTCGGCACGCCACCCGTTAACACGATCATCGCATCCGGATTCGCTTTAGCCATAGCTAGAGTTGTCTCAAGACGCTCAATCAAGATCTGATGCATTGAGCCGTCTGGATTCAGCGCATAACCTAGAGTAACGATAGCGCCGTGATCATCCAGCAAACCTTTGTCTGCAGATTCTTTAAGCGGTGTTTCTAACACGCGATCAACCGTCGCAAAAATGCGTTTAATATCTTCAGCCTTACCTTCGTTCAGGCTTTCTAGCTTCTCCATGTGCTTATTGGATTCACTTTCATTGCCTTCAAATCGCTGCCAAACCGCAAGATAAGCATGAAGGTCAACATCGTCTGGTGCAACCGTCAGTGCTTGTTCAAACAGCTCAATCGCGCGCTCTGCATTTTTGTTGTAAATCTGAGCGTTCGCTGCCGAGATCAGTAAGTCAGTACGATAAGGTTCTAGTTGGTAAGCCTCTAGCAGTCGGTTGGTCACAATTTCCATGTTACTTGGCATTTTTGCTGTGAAACCGGCGTGAGAAATTCTCGCCGGAGACTTAAACGCTTGCAATGCATCAAGAAGTAATTGGTCGACAACCTGTCGCTTCGTCACTAGCTGAGCGTAATCGGCAGAAGCTTGAACTGCGCCATCGTTAGCAGCAAAAGAAAATGGGGCTGTGCCAAAGGCTAGTATGCCGCCAAGAGCGAGGGCGATAATGTTCTTTTTCATGAGGGGTCCTGTGTCGAAAAGTGTTCACGTCAGATTTTCTGCCTAATGTAAGCAGCTGGGACAAAAAAACTGTGAACTAATCCAAAGTATCTACAGGTGATATTCATTTGTTACATAAGGTATGACTGGAGATCACGATTTTGACAATATCAGTAAGCGTGTTTGCTGATAAAATTTCAGTTTGAAAAAGCTACGCGAACCTTGCTTCCCTCAAACTACAGAATAACTCGTATACCATGACATCAATGCAAGAACAGAATTTCAAACAAAAGAACCTCCAACATAGAGGCCCTTTTCCTGTCTCTCTTAATGTGTTTAGAGAAAATCTCGTGTAACCCCGTATAAACAAGTTACACAGCAAGAAGTGCTTTGATGTTACCGGAAAGGTTTAACATCCAGTAATCTCCATCGCTCTTTAGTATAATAGTTTCATACTGTGTAGTAACTCGGTCCCCGAACTGCTCTTTTTTCTCGACCGTAATATACTTTTGACCTTGGTAATCAAAGTCATTAATTACACTGAAAGAAGATAATTTAGCAGTATTGGAGCCTTGAGCAATCTTGCGAATATTTAGGAAAGTATTCATAAAGACTTTATCATCCATAACCGCGATGTCTTCTCTAGCAGCTCCGGTACCAAAGGCAATATTCACGATATCAAGAACGTTCTGATTTCCATTTTGAAGGCCTTCCATAATGATTGATTTGAGTTCTCTAATGGCATCCGTATGATAGAAACTTGCAGACTGGTTAAAACCGACCTTAGTGATGAAATCAAAATACTGCTCAACAAACTCGACAGGATCTTGAGACAAAGATAAGTCTCCTTCAACCACGACATCGACATTTTCAATCAATGCGAACGCTGAGCTATAAGGGGTAAAGTCGATACGTTTGTCTGCCAACCAATTATCATAAACCCATGATGATTCGTCCAAACAATGCTGCGATACTTCTGCCAACGGTATTCTGTCACCGATAGTAGTGTTGTGCGTTTTTTTACCTTGAGCGTTTGTGGCATACGTATAGACCAAAACACCGGATTGCGGGTAACGCTCCTCTCTATCTATCTCGCTAAAGGTAGTACTAATACACACTCTATCTATGCTATTAAGCGCTATTGGTAACAAGGCACTGGCTTCAGCCCTCTGTGCCAAATACCCCTCACTAAAGTCGAAAAAGTCAAAACTAGGTGCTTGATACAGATTAGGTTCTTCAGTCAGGGTTGGGAGCCCGTGCTTTGTATTCGGGCTAACAATATAGGTTTCACTCGCAGCGCTCGCTGAAATTAATAACATTACTAGTGGGGTGATATTCTTCATTATTTACTTCCTTCATATTTTGGCGAGAATATCTTTTATCCTGATAAAAAATTCAACCCAGTAAAGCGTGAATTAAAAAATAAAAAATCCATCTGTGATTACAATCAACTATACAAGAAAAATAAAATACAATTAAAACAATAAATATACAAAACACTGTGAGCCATAATTAACTAATGATAGTGTTAATTAAAGTTAAAACTATAGATATAGACCTTTATTTATCTCTTTCACATTCCAAATAACTGAAATTAAAATAAAGGATATCAAATTAAACATTGATAAAGTTGAAACCATGCTTATATTAACCTTCAATTAAATTAAGGTATCACCACCATTAAATTTAACATCTAAGATTTCTAATTTATTAATGACTAATTTTATCTCTCACACCATAAGTGAAAGGTAAAGTCCACAAACTGCGTAACTGAAAGTTATTTTAAAGAGCTACTCCCAATGAAAATTAAACTCGCATTATTAGCACTACTATCGCTCAACACAGCTTCAGCCAGCGAATTATTCTTATTTGATCAAGTCACCGCTTTTAAACTCGGTGGTGAGCAACATAGCCTGAGTGGCGTCGAAAAGTACACGGGGCAGAGAATTCGCATCGAGTGGCGACAAAGCGCTTACGAGAAACCACAACGTTTAGATAGATGCATTGGCACTTTCCAACAGGCGATGAACCAACCGGATCGCTATTACTTGCATGTAGAACTATCCGAATCGACATTCATAAGTTGCGAGATAGGAATTAAAGAAACCCTTCTGGTCGATTAAAAAACGCATGCCGGTTTGTTTATTTCCCAGTAAGGTAGTCGAAATTTCTTGAAAGCAATCAAAAAATTGAACTAAAACAATCATTATCTGGATATTAGTAATAATGAGTAATTTAGGAAAATTCGCACCGATATTATTTCTTATAATGTGGAGCAGCGGCGCAATTTTTGTGAAAATGGGATTAGAGGATGCATCCGTTTGGTCATTTCTCACAGTAAGAAGCTTGGGTGCTCTCATGCTAGTTGGCTTGATTGCGATTTTATTGCGGAGGTCACCATTTACATCATTAACCAGACTGACAAGACCAACGCTAAGAAAGCTTCTAATGTCAGGTTTTCTGTTACAAGTATGCTATCAGGGGTGCTACTTTCTTGCCATAGAGTATGAAATATCTCCAGGAATAGTCGCAATTGTACTGGGATTACAGCCGCTATTAACACCTTTTATTAGCAGAGAAAATGCCTCATTGAAGAGCTACTTTACTCTAATTTTGGGGTTTTCGGGGTTAACTCTAGCTGTCTATGGTGCAAAGGACGTTAGCACTATTACTTTTTTAGGGATGTTATTTTCTCTGATCGCTGTTTTAGCAATAACGGTGGGAAGTGTATACCAGAATAATATTAGTGTAGACCCTATAGAGTCCTCATTAGTTCAAAATGCATTTGCTGGATTATTTTTCCTAGTAATATCCGTAACTATCGGATGGGACGTTAATTTAACGACAAAGTTTATAATCTCTGCAGGCTGGATGATTGGTGTTGTATCAACCGGTGCCGTGTTATTACTTTTGTACCTGCTGTCCAAAAATTCAGCTAATAGCGTTAGTATATTATTTTTTCTTACACCTATTTTCACTATGGCATTTGATCATATAGCTTTTGGCACAGCCATAACAGCGACAACTATGTTCGGCTCCTTTGTTGTGATTGTATCAATCTATCTATTTAAACAACCCAGAGTAAACAACAAAATGATTAAATCTAATTAATAATATTAAAAATATCATGCACATACAAGAAAATATCGCTAGAGCCATCTGTGTAGTCGATGCCTTCGCATTAACCCTAGTACTTAACCTACGATAATTGCTTAAGTACTAAAACTGAATAAATATGAATCAAGCTTAAGTGACCAAACTAAACTGGCCACTTAAGCTTCTTTTCAATGTTGCCTGTTATCCTCAAAAATGAGAATAGAAAAAACAAACCCCGCTGGGGTTAAACTAGTGGTTAGCAATAAATGAGTGGCTGTTATCAACCAATTCAAAATATTGTAACTCTTACTCCGTTTATCGTAAGACAGTTACCTACCCGTTTCAGGTTTACTGCCCAATAATAGTAGTAACAGAGCACCTACGACTATAGCTATATCAGCAATATTGAAAATACCAGTACGAAATGAACCAAAGCCTATATTGAGAAAATCCACCACCGCGCCATTATTTATCACTCTATCATAAAGGTTACTCGCTCCTCCGGATAGAATCATTGAGATTGCAAACAACGAGTTCGTACTTAATCGAGGACTTGTCATTAAGTAAGTAATGCCTAAACACAAGAAGAGACTCACACCCAAAACAAAAATACCAAATCGGATCTCATCCGATAGACCATTGCCCAAGCCTAAAAACGCACCAATATTTTCAGTATAGCCAATACGAAGAGTGTCGAAAAAATAACTACGCATCATGTTCCTGGGCAAGTACTCAGCAGCAATAAGCTTTGTTATCTGATCAATACTAACGCACAAGAAGGCGACAACTGTTAGCACCTGTATTCTCTTTTTTAATTCCATATTACCTCTACGTTATTAAAGTCTAATTGCTCCCTGCACAAGCGCAGTAAACGTTTCTCGTATTCTAAAAAAGTATCAACTTAGATGCGTCTAAAGTAAGGAGTTAAACACCTTTATAAAGTCTTTGTGTAGGGCTATTTCCGCCCCGGCTCATGCCTATGGTATCGAGGCAATTCTACATTTAAATCTTCCCAGTTAGCTTTCGAAGTCACGAAGTTGTGAGAAAGGGGACGCTCCAATATATCGCTATCTAATGCCCCTATGCGAAGGCGATACCTTTCTCGAGATTGAGCATTTGAACTGTATAATGGCGAACCGCAAGTCCGACAAAAATACTTCCGCTTACCCTCGCTGCTCTCGTAAAAGGTGAGCGAATCACTATGGTCTGTTAGCTTCAGATCTTGCGCATTAATAAAACCATTTGTAGCGTAAGCACTTCCACTCGCTTTACGACACAATGAGCAATGACAGTGAATAATATCAGTTATATTACCGTCAAGTTCAAACTGGATTGAACCACACAAACAGCTACCTTTGTACATCTACTTTTCCTGAATTTAGTTTACGAATATCCGTCAGCACTCATAGCACCACACCATGAAATATCATCTCAATTCCTATCGACTGTATTCTGCCCTCTCACTTTACAAACGTCATTGGAATCACTTCAACTACCACAATCAAAAAATAGGCTACTAATTTCAAGTGAAAACAACGTTTTACTCGTTGAGGAAGCTTCCAATCTGTTAAATACATGTTTTTGATTATTTCTGATAAACAGCTTCCAACTAGGATTGACAAACAAATTCTGTCTATGACTATTGTGAAACATATTTTATACAAATTTATCTCTCGCGGAGGCTACAGCCTTAGTCCACTAAAATTCAAGTACATGTACCCAGCAACGGTATGCGCAACTAGTTTTACACAAGTAAGATTGACTTTATCAAACCGACCATTCATCAAAACAATCAAATAGGAGCTAACTAACTTTAATCGCCTGCTGATCAAGAGAAGTTATGCGTTGGTTCGAATGTGTCGATTACCTAGGTGGCATTGTCGGTTTTATATCCACGGTTTAGGCTAACGTGGTCATGCTCTCTTAATTCTAAAATGCCCTATAGTCTGAGTGAAAACAATTCAGCATGTGACAGCATTTCCTTTCCAACGCTTCTCGAACCGCTATTCCGCATAGTCCTCCATGCTTTCAGAGGCAGATTCTCGGGGTTATCTTTAGTAAATATTGATTTAGGGAATCTTTTAATCCCATCAGCAGTAGAAGTAAGTCGACAAAACGATCCATTCACTTGATAGAGCCGTTTTTACTAGTTCAGTAGATTTACACAATGGTAATAAAAAGTGGTTGTAGAAACGAATTAATCAGGTCACAACGTTTGAGGTCAAAAGAAGAATGTAATCAACACACAACTCGATAACAAACAGGTTGCATATTTGGAAAATGTAAATATATTAAGCAGGCTCATTAAAACAACAAGTTAGGCTGATATATATTATGAAAAAACAGATCCTTTGCGCGTCTCTGTTGCTTGCGACTTATGCCAATGCAGCTATTGAGCTAACTGCCAAAGCACAAATGGACAATGGTTTCCCAATAGAAATACCTTATCCTGAACTCGAGTTTGCGGCAAACCAGCGTGGTAATGTTAACTTTGGTACTAAGTTTAAATCAGTCCAAGAACTTTGTTTCAAGTTCAACAGCATTGCTGATTACAATCCGTTCTACTTTCGCCCTTTTTTAGAGGGCGAGCTTTTCAGTTCATCTTTTGCAATCACATACCGACCTGGTCAGTATCAATGTTGGGTAGGCTCTGGGGACACTTTCTTGAGTGGTGATATCGATTTTATTCTTTGGAGTACTCGGGAGACAACCATATATGATTTTGAGTTAATGATCATAGGAGAGCCGGACGTTGAAGGTGATATTCTAACCATTAACGCTGAAGAGCATACGATGAATGCCATAAACGGAAACTACCTAACACATACTGTTGAACCGCATACCACCTATGCTGTATCAATAATAAAAAATAACGCCATATATAATACTGCGTATGACAAATTTGGCAGTGTTGGCTTAACATTTGTAGACCCTGAAGGCGTTAAACGTCTTGTCGCTGTAGAAGATAAAGAAGTATTGATTTCGACTCAAGGCGAGATAAATTTGTTCTTAGCTGACACAGATCAAGATAACAGCGGCGAGGTTTTATTGAACATTAAGAGAGCTTCCCTCGATTGATACACACAAAAAGATACACTCTGGTAGTCTCAAGCTGATTCCTATATTTGAGCGTTCAAGTATGAGCCCGATATTGCAAACTCTATAAAAAAGCCAGCATTCAATCTATCAGCACTGGCTTTTGCTCGTTGAAACGGTATGAAAATCGGGCTACCAATTATGGCCTTGACTCTACAATCAAACCAGTATCTTTCGCAAAGTCATTATGATTAATTATCTTATTCACGTTCTAGATGGTTAAAGGCTTTTTATTCTAACCAATATAATTATATTAATTTATCAGTAATTTTTACTTAGTAACAGGATTAGCAATATGGTCAGTTGGAAAATAAGATACCTATTAATACCTCTATTTTTAACTTTACTCAGTTTCTCATCTTTAGCTAATTTTCAGAATTGCCGTGAAGAGCCATCTGGACTTTGTGTTAGCCTTCTCACTGCAGATAATCATTATATCAATGTTTGGTTTGATCAAAGCATTTACGTTGATATTCTCGCTGTTGGTTATGACTTAAACTCTTGGCGTAGTTGGTTTGTATTAAGGGATAAATTTGCTTCTTTTAGCTCTTTTCAAGTTTCACATTTCGCAGACTACGATAATAATCGAAACGAAAGTGTTTGGTTTACGGCATACAAAGCTCAAGGAGCTGAGTGCTGGTTAAGATCGAAGCCGCTTTATTTTTATGAATCTTGGGACGGTGCTGATCGCATAAAACGCCCTAAAAAATATTCTGACAGCAGGGCTTATGACACATCAGTTGACGAAATTGTAGATAGAGTAAATGAAAGATACGGGTTTACAGATAACTCAGGAAATCAAATCACTTTTTGCGATGTTGAAGTTCCAGTAATTATGACTAACTAAAAGTATGAGTAACTTACTATTAGAGTGAATTACTTAACTTTTTCATACTCAAAAAGCAGTACTTGTACTCTAAAATTCATTGGCTTTGCTCGTACTTTTGCTAATTATGCAAGTGATTAAGAAAGTCCCAGTTTAGAATCTGCCTATGATCAGCGAGGGTCTGAAACTTTCTCCCCTCGCTGTTCATGCAGAAGCTCCACAGCGATTAAACGAACGGTCTACTATTGTCGCTAGTTTGAATACCAAGCTAATTTACATAGAAAAATGGTTCAATGATGTTTGAGATGACGACAGAGTTCCCAAATATAGTGCATCGCACTTCGATGGCTCATCTAAAAGCTTACTTCACTGGCTAATTTGACTTTGCTCCAACTTGGTATTCGGACATACAGCATATTCAATTAGTGAGTAGATCAGTAGGGGCCGTTTCCTGAGCCCCACCCTTGTCCACTCAGTGCGTTTTCTACTAGCTCCTCTATTGCCAGTCTCTCCGCTTCTTTTTTTGCACGATCTTCATTTTGAATGATGTCTTCGAGCGAAGTATGTAATCCAGAAAAAGCTGGGCCAATGGACTCCATATTTTTATAGAAGTAGTTTGGCAGCCGATGTGTGTTAAGTGTGTCTCTGAGACAATCTATCTGTTGCTCTTCGGTCCTTTGGAAAAATGGACAACCATAATCTTCCGCTCTAAATTGATTGAACTCAGGCGTTTTAAGTTTTCTAACAAAATAAAACACATTATTTTTTATAACCCCACCAAAACCAGTTTCAAACATTAGGTCGGAAAGTTGAATTGATGCTATGTCTTCTCTTACCTCAGGGTTATTGTTGTGAATGTAAAGGATTAAATCTTTGGTACTAAAGGCCCCAAGCGCTGCTCTGTAAAGCCTTATTTCTTGCTTGTTAGAAATGGTCTTGCTGAATAATGTTGTGTTCGTCGGCTTATGATAGACAGAGAGCACGTATTCGGACTCATCTTGTTCATGAAAAGTTGTAGAAGCTGTGATAGAAAACACGCCCTTTTTGAAAGTGGGAGTAAATACACACCTATCCTCTAGTAACATATATAAAACAGTAGGTAGTCGCCACTCACTCCTGCTACATCCATACCTTAAAACCTCGCCTTCAAGTATTCTTGGTATTTTCTTCAACACAACATTTGTAAAAATATTTACCGCAAAAATTTTATTATGGGAACCAGGATCAAACCGACCTGAGCGAAGAGACGCCAGTTTAACTCCTGAAGAAAGTAAAGATTCCATTTGACCGGTAGCAGTAAGCCACCTGAATGTCATATTTGCAATACTCGACAAGCTCAGTTCTACGCCTTCACTTCTAATTGCATCTTTGATTTCTTGAAAAATCATGAGACGTTCGTTATCACTTAAATCATTCAAATTTCGAGTGCGATCGATAAAATAAGGCGCATTCTCATGAACATATGTTTTTAAACCCAGTAAAAAAGGGATGATTTCACGGACGTAATAGTGTGGGAAGGCAATGCGATAATTATCGAATCCCTCTATTGCGAGTGATCTTCTGGATACAAATTCAGCCACGTTTGTTTCACCGTAGCTTTTAATGGGTGAATAATCGTTATAATATTCAACAATAAAGGATGTTGTACAATTTTCACAGCGCACCGCTCTGCCTGGCTTGTTTAATGTTTCTCCGATTGTAGAACTCATCAGTTCATTCATTTGCAGGCTTAAAATATTACCTTGAGAGTAGCTACTCAAAATGGATTGTAATAATAGCAGGTAAGCCCTAGAGAGATTGTTTTCAAAATTAAAGTTTTCCGATAAGAATGGAATATCAAGACGTTCAAATTGATTCTCCTCTAATTCTTTGAGTAATGTGGCATAAGCTCCTTTAAACTCTATGGGCGTTGCTTGTGCGTTCGCTATTAATATGTCTTTAAGAAGCTCTTGCTTCATTAGGCTTATTCGTATATTCACAAAGCTCAATGGAACATCGAATGCTGTGAGGTTTTTGCCGCCTTGTTCTAACTGAGTATATGCATCTTGAAGATACAACAGTTCTTGCTGAGCGAGTGTAGAACCCGTCTCCCTTACTTTTATCTGTGCTGTAATTAAAAGCGAGTATATCGCATGCTCACAGTGTCCAGGACTGACTGTACATTCATTCGCAACCTCTAATTGCTTGAGAAGTAATTCTTCTGACTCTTCATTATTAAGGCTAGAATGATAGACACCTAATTCACTAGAATATATATGGTCTTTTAAATTATCAGACAGGGAGGTAGCATGTGCGGCGTTTATTGACAATAATAACGCCAACATGGAAATGAAGAAATTTTTGGGCATAACTGACTCTCTTTAGGACGGTATCTTGTAATACCGTTTTTACGTTTATAGTATTAGTTCCATGCATCATACTTAAATCCAGTTGCATATCAAATTAAATCAACTAAAAGCACCTATATTATTAAGTTATCATTTAAGACATCAACTAACTAATAAATACTCGTAAAGACTCCGAACCACTTAGGATATTGCTGTTTATAGGATTTTTATTTTTCACAAAATTAAAACAAACTTAACAATTAATTTTCACTCTCACCATATATACTGGAATAATTTTATTTTGGACTTCGAATATCCATTTACTATGCCTAAACGAAAATAAACGTCTATTATTCATAACTAAAATTAACCAATCATTTTTATTCACTTATCATACTAAGAGGTCAGGTAATTCCAATTTTTGAGTGAGGCATTAAAAATTATAATTTGGGGCGCACTTACGTTCGAAGGTATCCGTGGGCTACAATTCTCTATTCACGCTCAGCGCTTATTCAATAAGAATAGAATCGATACAATAATGTTCATAGCTGATCTTCAAAATTTCAATTTTTTGCACTCTTCGCAATTTTATTAGGCACCCTACAAGTTAATTTATCCTCGTAAACACTCCCCCTCCTTTGTGCTTTCTATAAACCTTACAACTCGCTAGCATCATGTTAAGACAAGTGACAAAATTTGCGAAAATATGAGACCGATAACGCGACTCTGCGGGCATGAGTTGTGCGTTTTCCGTGGATTGTTTGTGTTTTAGCTGGGCTCTGCAATAGGCACAAAAAAGCCACCATGATCGGTGGCTATCTTGGGATAGTTGCATTTCAAACTTGTACTAATTCACAATTATCTATGAGTTGACATTACCAAAGCTGCACCAGCACTGATAAATGTAGTTCCAAACACCTTTCCGATAGTGCTCCCTGATACAAAGCTTTTAGCCCCAGCTTTTAACTTCTGACTCAAAAAAGAGTATGAGAGTAGACACAAAAATGAACACATCATAAGGGTAGTAACTAGTATTGAAAATTGATTAAACAAAGACTCTGAGGCATTAATGAACTGTGGAAAAAGTGCAGATGTAAATATAATTGCTTTAGGGTTTGTTAGTGAAATGAGAAGCCCTTGAGAATAAAGGCTCCGAGCACTAAATTTTTTTGGGTATGTGCTGTCGGCTGTTTTTAGTTTTACGCCATTACGCCATAATTTTACTCCCATATATAAGAGATATAACGCCCCAATTACTTTTATGATCGTAAAAGCTGTTGAAGAAACAATCACTAGCGCGCTTAATCCTAATATAGAGAAAGTAGACATAATAAAAAGTCCAGTTACATTACCTGCCGCGGTAATAAGAGCACGTGCAGCCCCGAACTCTAGACTATGCGTTGATACTAGCAATATCGCAGGACCAGGAATCGCTGCCGCAATAAGTGCAATTGAGCAAAAAGCTAACCAATTTTCAAAATTCATGATATTTCCTATTAAGGGATAAGCAACGTAATACCAGGGCCGGACCCTGTAAATAATTCTGTGTAACTGCTCTTGGTTACAAGTATTCAGTTAATC
>NZ_JAEFCE010000060.1:0-28481 GCF_016406055.1 Vibrio sp. IB15 | reverse complement strand
CTGATCAGATCGTAGCTTCTTGATTTGGTTCCATCGATTTACGCAACAAAGCCCACTGGTGCTGCCACCGCCGCCACCTCCGCCGCCACAACCAGTTATCACAGCACTTAATGACATCGTTAATATCAAAGGAGTTAATGCTTTCATTTTTAATATCCTTATTTAATGAGTGGCATATTGAATTAGCAAGTCACGTGCCATGTTTAAGTAACTGATTTAAAGTGTTTTTTTTGAATGCTAGATGTGTCTAGTCAGAAAGCTACCTCATTTTTAAAAAGAGAATCAATTTGACCGAATAGCACCATATAGCGAAAGGGTTAGGCAAGGGAGCTGCCCATTTTGAGAGTTGGCCTCGGAAATTACTTTAAATGTCGGGTAGTTAGCTCTGGGACTGACTTGAATTGCGTCTTATGTGTCGAAAGGTAGAGAATGGTTATCCAAAAAACCTAATTTCAGCGAGTGGCTTATCAATAGTGAATGGCTACATCGCTTATTTAATGAGTGAATAATATTGGTTTGAAATTTAGCTTTTTAATTAATATTAAATCGCAGGTTGCAGCCTTGATTGGGTAGGGCTAGATGATAGCGTTAGCTCACCCAAAACAAGGAGAATAGGATGAAGCACATTATTAAGTATGGATTGGCACTGGGGGCGATAAGCGTCAGTGCGTTGGTTTCGGCAAACCCAGTTGTATTGATAAACACTTTTTCAGTCGAGCCAGCCCATGAAGCCGCGACTTTAGCGTATTGGGAAAGTGCTAGGGACGTGCTAGTCCAACAACCCGGTTATATCTCTACTACATTACATCGAGCGTTAAGTACAGACGCCACTTACCTTTACGTAAACGTCGCAAACTGGGAAAGCCAAAAACACTTCATAGATGCTATCTCTGTAATGAGAGAGGAGCTACCTGCTCTTAATCTTGAAGGCGTTACTGCAAACCCTAACCTTTACGAAGTCATCCGAAATTAATAGAGAGTGTCCTGAATGAAATATGTACCACGACTGTTTTTAGTTATTTTTAGCTTTCTGTTCTCGGTTAATAGCTATTCAGCTGCCTATGGCGTATCGGTTGCTTGGAAAACAAAAGATGCTCAAGCTGTATTTGATGTGATGCCTCAACAGAAGAAGGCATTTGCTAACTTAATTGATGCTGGCTTAATTCACGATATGTTTGTTTCTGAAAGCTTTATTGGCGAAAATCAGTTTCCAATAATTAAATTTGTAATGGAAGCCGATAGTGAAGAGGAAGTAAGACGTGTTATAGGAAATCTTCCTTTTCAATTTAAAGAGCTAGCTGAAATAACAGAAGTAAGAGACATCGGAAGTAAATGGCTAGATACTCAAGTTGCTTTTAAAAACTATGCGATTGAGTTGACTTGGAAAGAGCCTGAAGATCAAATGCTGGTAGATAAAATTATTAGTGTTGATTTACAAAAGGTGGTCGATTGGAGCACTCAAGGCGTGATTACTTCGGCTTATATAAAAATTCAATCTATTGCCGAGCCGAAGCCAAATCAGACAGCGATGATTCGACCAATATATTCTATTGCGGTATTGGCAAAGGATGAGCAACATGCTCTTGATATTGCTAATGAACTTAACGCGGTTAAATTAGGCTTCGCTAGCGTCAATGTCAGTGAATTGGGCTTTAAATTATCCCTGTGATTCTGAAATAATGTAAATTCCCATGTTATTCTAAGGTGAGATTATTAACAGTGTTAGCTCACCTTATGAATAATAATAAATTACAAGAGTATGATTTGGTTATTGAACTTGATGACCGTACATTGATTAACCCGTACTTGAATAAAGTCGTGACATTGTCGCCATCAGAGTGTCTGCTTTTAAAGCATTTAATGGACAACTGCTCACAAACTTTAGGTCGTGAATTCCTTTTAACGCATTGTTGGCCGGGGCGCATTGTTACTAATAGCTCTCTGAATGTCGCAATCAAAAATGTTCGCAGTGCTCTCAAAGAAGTAGGGTCCGACTGCAAAGTGATTACGGTACAAAAGGAAGGCTACTGTTTTGTTGCTCCTGAGAGCAGTGTCGAAACAGATAGCGATACCGCTCTTGAGCGCAATATTGTGTCTGAAAACCTTGCCGAACAAGGTAAAGGCATACCGCAACCTGCCAGTTTGAGTGAACAGGAGGGTTCTACTTGCTCAGAATCCACTGTGCTGGAGTCAAAATCAGCTTCTAATTTGAACGAAGTAGCTGACGCTCAAGGGCTATCAGAGAATATTCAGGCACAAGGCAAGCAAGCATCTTCTAAGTTTATGCCGCTTATTAGCGGGCTCGCGGTAAGCCTCTTTATCGTCATTATCCTGTCTTATCTTGGGTTGTTTATGGAAAGAGCTTCCATCAAGGGTGTCGATGTATACCATGATAGCGTCGAGTTAGAACAAGAGCTGGTGGAAGACTTAACTTCACTTGTGAAGCCGGGCGTAGAGGCGATCTATCTTCACCGCATGGGTATCGAGTGTGGTGGTATGCAGGTGGTGGTGTTAGACGAAAGTGGTTGGCACGACATTAGTGCAGATTTCAAGTCTGGGCGCTGTTCACAAGGCCGGAAAGAGGATGAAAAGGTAGAAGGAACTGCAGATGAAGCGTAACTTTTGGCTGCCAATTGTTGTAACCGTATTTGTGATCTTAGCGTTTGGTTTAGTCTCAGGGGTTGCGACCAAAGGTTCGTACCAGTTTGAAAGCCAGTACGAGAATTATGGCTGGGAGGTCTTGACCCTTGAGCTGAAGAATGGACGCTCAAAAATGCGCTATGTCGGCTACGACCGAAATGGACGAGTCGTGCAAACCAAGCAGTTGTTCGGTGTGTTTTTGCGTTGGGGGAATCACTACTATTTCTATCAGCTTGAACAGCACCAAGCCCACGGAAACCAAACCTTCAACGTTAAAAATCTGTTTATTAAGCACCATGACAACAAGCGTAGTGTTTTGATATCCGATCAACGAGGCGCGTACATTACGAAAGACGGTACGATCCTAGAGCTCAACGGCATTCTCTATGGTAAGGCCATGCGATGATTGATGATGCAGCACACTGAGGCGATTAGTGAGGTCTGGTTGGTTGGAGTGGGGTGTTACTAATAATCCAAAGCTGCGTTAGGTTCATTGCCTAACGCAGCTCGTTTGCATGATTAGCTTAGTCTTCGCCAAGTACGTCAAGTTTGCTCTTGATGAAATCTTTGTGGTCAACGTAGAGCAGTTCAGCGGTTTTTCTGATCACTGAATCTTCAAGTGGATCAATCTCTCCATCGGCATGCGCCACTTCCCACATCGCCTTAATCAAGTCGATTCGCACTGGCTGTGATAGCTCACGCAGTTGGGAGGTGAAATCATACAAAGAAACAGATTGTTCAACTTGCGGCTCAGCTTGTTGTAACAAGGCTTTCGACTCTTCTTCCGTAATGCCCAACAGACGTTGCAGTAAGTTCAACTTCGCTTCTTGTTCTGATTCGTTGATCTCATGGTCTGCGCCTGCGACTTCGCATAACAAACTGGCGATAGCTAAGTTTAGTGAGGCAGTAGGCGTTTTGCCTAAATCAGAGCCTTCGACCAACTGTTTAAATAACGATGTAAGTGAATTAAACATAAGAGCGTTCCAGTAATGGTGAATAATATAACTATTGGGCCTACAGAGTGTGATCGCAAGCCCCTTTACTTAAAACTGACATTACGTATAAGCCAGTAATAAGGAACATATTAGGTTGGCTCTGGAAAACGCGTTACTTTGCCATCGCCGCTTAGGGTGGTGATGGATTGTGGTTTGCCTTCGCTATTTAGCCTTAATTCACCAATCGCGCTGCGGTTCGAAAGGCGATAGAAGGTTTGATTGTCTGGGCTTCGCTTTTCTATTTTTAAACGCTTACGTTTGGTGAAATAGTTAAGCACCGAGCGTGGGCTATACAACAGCCGGTCACATACGTCGCAGAATTTTAGCAATGGCGCAGGGAACTGGTTTTTAATACCGCTGCAGGTAATCTGGTAAATGTTCGGACTGTTGCGGCGATATCTAAGCTTAATGTCGTAAGCAAAGGAGTAGTGTACATCACCAGAAAGTACCACGAAGTTCGTTGGTGTTTTGGTATGAGTAAAGATACTAATCAGCGTGTTGGCACTACCAGGGTGCGCCATCCAGTTCTCAGCATCAATCACCAGTGGCTTACCTACTGTGGTAGCCATCTTTTGCAGCGTTTCAATAAACTTCACGCCAAACATCGGTGCGGCGGAGATAATCACCACTTTATCTTGATGAAGTAACTGATGTTGGAGTTCAACCAATGCTTCCCAGTCCATCAAGCCGGACGGTTTGTTCATCCGAGACTCGGAGCGCCAGCGGCGGGTACGAGTATCCAACACAATCACTTTCGGCGAAGTGTTGATGGTGTAGTGCCACTCTTCAAAGCGATCGAGCATTTCAAGATACTGTTTGTGTCTTGCAGGTTCGAGTTGCCCAATAGGCGCTTCAATAGCTTTTTCGCTCTGATTGGTATTCACCAACTCCGAGAACAGCTCTTTCGTTTGCTCCATAAAATCGTGGTTGAAGTTCTCCGGTGCATTACCCCAACCTTGGCACATCCAATAAGCCGCAAGGCCGTTACCAATGACTTGTGTAGCAAACTGGTTTTGATCCACCGCATGCTCCCAACCAACAGTAAGGTTCCAGTCGTCAGTGACATCATGATCATCGAAGATCATGTACGTTGGAATATGAGCAAATAGACGCTGTACTTGCGGCAGACCGGCAATGAAATCATCGATGATGACACTTTCATCACGCCATTGTTGCTGCTCGGCTGGTGTGAGCTGGCGGCCAGCCTGCATGCAGTTATTCTCGATCAACCGTTCGCGGTTAATGCACTGCCACAAGGTCGGTGACCAAACCAGCAGATACATGGCAATAAATTCAGACAAGGTCACCAAGTGATTTTCACAATCAGTGGAGCTGAAGATGGGTATTCCGCGTTTAGGGAACAACTTATCGAGCAATGAATGTGATGTGTTATGGTGCGGTAGTAAATGATCACGTTGATAGAGGTGATAGTCGCTGTTAAACAGAGCTTCACTGCTATCGATTTTTCCGTCTAATGAATCGGTCGGTAGTGCTTCGCTCACTAATCCAAGTAGCTGAATCACTTGATGAATCGCATCGAGTGTTGGACCGGCAACGTGATCTGCGTAGATCTGGTCGCCGCTCATCATCAGCATATCTGGACGCTCTAATACGGCTTGCTGCTCAACTTTATTATCGGCTGCGACTAGGCTGTCTTTGCTTGGATGATGAGGATTACGACAGGAACCATGCAAGATGTAGTCGGCGCTGGTCGATATTTTAAAGGCTATTCTTGGCGCACCAGTGGTGTCGTGTTGCTCTTGGTACACTAAATGCGGAGCCAACTTGGTTAACGCACCTTGATCAGTCTCTATCTGATATTCCAAAGGCGTGTTGGTTGGAAACTCACCTTTTAATTGAATCAAGCTTACCCAAGCATGTGTGCCGACCTGAATCGATTCGTGTTCGCTCAGTGGTGACCTATAGAAAGGGGCTTCTTGGCCTTGGTTGTATAGCTCTGCATTACCATTGAGTGGTGTGCTCGTAACAACCCAAAGCACAACCTCAGTTTTGGTCGTCTTTCTTAAAATAGGGCCAGCGAGTAAGAAGGGAAGAGAAAATGTCATCGGGCGTTTCAAGTCGATTCCTAAATCTTTGGTGGTTAGTCGTTCAGCGCTTCGGCGTTACATTGTGGAGCGGCCATTTCATGTTCATTGGGTTCAATGTCTGGCTCTGTTGATTCCAGGATTTCGATAACTTCTGAGCTAGAAAGTTCATGTCCCATAAGAAATATTGCTAATAGGGCGTCGGCTTTCGTTTTGGTATCAGAAGGCTCATCCAACACTTGCTCGAGTTTTTCTCGAATCATTGCGATCTCGTGCTCAACAAAGCCACGGCCTTCGCTGTCCCCTTGGTTTTCTTCAGGGGCGTTATCGAATTCAAGAAAGAGCATCTCACCGTCTAACTTTGTGTTGATCAGTCGCTCTGGCAACCATTCCTCACCCATAACGATATCTGGGTCGGAATCATTGGGTAAGTGGTCTATAATGTTTTGTAATTCTGAGACTTTCACAATACTTTCATTTAACCGAGAATATTCTTCATTGTAACGGTCTATTCCGATCAAACCTAAAATTTGTTGGCTACAATGGTCAATAAATGTCTAACCAGTACCACAAAATTTATTACAAAGAGTAATTAAACAAGAATGAAGCGCAAAATTTCACCGAAGCTCATCTCGTATGGGACGATTCTATTAAGTAACGCTTTCTTAGCGAATAGCGTGGCGTGGGCTGCTGAAGAGCAAGAGTGGGGCATTGCGGCAATGTTCCGTACTGCCAGTATCCCGTATGACACGTCTGGTGGTGATAAGACAGTAAGTTCGTTTGTTCCGATGTTGTTCTTTAAAAACGACTACGTGTTCATTGATGGCACGGAAATGGGCGCTTACCTATATCAAACTGAAGATGAAAAATGGTCTTTCAATGCCATATCTCGAATGCGCTTTATTGATATCCCGGCTTCTGCACAGAACGCGATTGAAGGTGATACCGCTGACTATGGTGGACAACTGACATACCAGTTGGACGAACAGTGGGCGGTTGAAACGGAAATCATGAGTGATAGTGAATTCAACCTTCACAGCAATTTGCGTGCGAAAGCGAAGTACGAAACTGGCGATTGGGAGTTCTACCCAAGTGCAACACTGCGCTATAAGAGTGCGGATTTTAACAGTGAGTACTACTCAGCTGCGGGTCAGTCGATCGGTGCAGGTGTAGATTTAAATCTTGGCGTTGAAGCGCGTTACCATGTTATCTCCAACCTTTATCTATTGGGTTCAACCAGTGTGACTCGATTGGATGATAACGCCTACGACTCTTCCATTATCGAAGATCGTTATCAAGGCGAACTTTACCTTGGTTTTGGTTTCTTTAATGACAAAGAGAAAGCGCCTAAGCCTAAGTTAAGCAACGCACCTTATTTACGTGTGGCGCATGGTTGGGCAACGCCGTCGAATATCGGCGACATCATGAAATTCAACACCGAGAAAGACGAGTACAATCACCAACTCACATCATTCTTTTATGGCCACCCTTTGACTGATGAGATCTTTGGTTTGCCGTTGGATATCTACTTAACGCCAGGTATCGCTCACCATTGGAGTTCAGAGGTTCAATCCAGTAGCACGGAATACATCATTGCAATTAAAGCGTACTACACCTTCAACTGGCCAACTCAGTGGCGATTCGGTGTCGCAGAGGGTATGTCTTACATAGATTCGATTACTTATATCGAAGGCTCTGAAATGGATCGTAAGGGCTACACGGCAAGCCACCTGTTAAACTATTTGGACTTCTCATTTGATGTGAACGTCGGTGACCTTATCGGTAAGAATGACCTCAACAATTTATGGTTTGGTTACTCACTGCATCACCGCTCGGCGATCTTTGAAAATGCGTCCCAGTTTGGACGTATCAAAGGTGGCAGTAACTACAACACGGTTTACTTCCAATACGAGTTCTAAAGTATTACATCTACTAAAAATGCCGCTCCAAATAGAGCGGCATTTTTTATCATAAAAGAAAAGAGCTAATCACTATTAGTCACTGATAATTAACTATTCTAAAGCCACTTCAACTGAAACCTAATATATGAGTTTATTCTGATTATCTAATATTTCCTGTCTCC
This sequence comes from Vibrio sp. IB15, assembly GCF_016406055.1. Lineage (NCBI taxonomy): Bacteria > Pseudomonadati > Pseudomonadota > Gammaproteobacteria > Vibrionales > Vibrionaceae > Vibrio > Vibrio sp. IB15. The sequence goes on along the minus strand of NZ_JAEFCE010000060.1, from coordinate 20,718 downwards.
TTTTCGGATTTTACTACTATTTGATTATTTAACCTTCTTTCATTACTTGTTAACTTTTTTATATTATTTACAATGACTTATATTATATCGACATCCTGGGTATTTATGGTGTTCTAACTGTGTTTGTTATCTGTTAATCGATTGTTAATCGCTGTGCTGGTCACGTTAATTATTTAATTGCGTCTATATGATGAGCTCGAATTTATATAACAACAACGTCAGCTAGGAAGAATAATGAAAGCATATGTATTTGATGGAAAAGACAGCGCGAAATTGGAAGAACGTCCAATCCCTACAATTGAGAAGCAAAGCGATGTCATCGTAAGAATCGAGAAAACCACAATTTGTGGTACGGATTTACATATATTAAGAAATAACGTTGCGACATTTAAGCCAGGCACAATCATGGGCCATGAAGGGGTTGGTATCGTCGAAGAATGCGGTGAGTTGGTGAGTAACTTTAAGCCAGGCGATCGCGTAATCGTGTCATGCATTACTTCATGTGGTAGCTGCAAAATGTGTCAAGTGTCTAAATTTGGTCAATGTTTAGATGGTGGCTGGCTACTTGGTAATGAAATTGATGGCTGCCAAGCGGAATACGTTCGAGTTCCTTATGGCGATACAAGCCTGCACCTTGTCCCTGACGACATCGATACAGACTCTCTGGTTTTATTGAGCGATATTTTCCCAACGGGTTACGAAGTGGGTGTATTGGATGGTCAGGTTCAGCCGGGTTGCTCTGTTGCCGTTATTGGTTGTGGCCCCGTTGGCCTTGCAGCTCTGATGACCTCTAAGTTCTTCACTCCAAGTGAAATCTATGCAATCGATACTAACCCTCATCGACTGCAAGTGGCTAAAGAGCTAGGTGCAACCCATGCGATCGATAACTCAGATGGCAGCGCCGTACAGCAAATTCTCGACATGACAGACGATGTGGGTGTGGATGTGGTGATTGAAGCTATTGGCATTCCTGCTGGTTGGGATATGTCTCAGAAGTTGGTGTGCCCAGGAGGCAACATTGCGGTGCTTGGTGTTCACGGTAAATCTGCAACGATTAACCTAGAAGACATGTGGAAACGAAACTTCACTATGACAGCTGGCATGGTTCATACCAATACAACGCCAATGTTAATCAAGCAAATTAGAGCGGGTTATTTGGAGCCTCAAAAACTGATTAGTCACCAGTTCAATTTAACAGAGTCAGAAGAAGCTTATTCAACATTTATCCATGCTTCAGACCACAAGTCGTTGAAAGTCATCATTTCTAACGATTGTTCATAAACAGCGAATTGTTGAGGTTAGCTTGATTAGTAAACCATTTAAAATACTAGTGATAGGTTTAATCGTGAACCTATCGATCGGTATCCTATATGTATGGGGCGTTTTCAGTGAACCTTTGGCTGAGGCGCTAGGTGTTGATCCTAAGGACGTAGATGGGCCTTACCAGACTTCGGTGTTCGCATTTTCGGTAAGTCTGTTTTTGGCTGGGGTATGGCAAGACAAAATAGGACCAAGGAAGGTCACAATACTTGGTGTGTTTCTTGTCGGGGCGGGGCTTTTAGCGTCCGGTTATGCCTCAACATTAGCGGAATTGCAGGTTACTTTCGGGTGTATGGTCGGTGCGGGGATGGGCTTTGCTTATGCTTGTATTGGTCCGTGCACTATGAAGTGGTGGCCAGAGAACAGAAAGGGGTTGGTGAGTGGTTTAACCGCTGGTGGGTTTGCGATGGCGGCACTGTATTTGGCTCCGTTATCGACCGTTCTCATCGAACACTATGGCATCTTAGATACGTTCAAGATACTTGGTGTCGGCCTGCTCTTTATGATCCCGATGGCTTCTCTGCTGGTCAACCCACCCAAAGGGTATGTTTCAGAAATTCCCGGAGGAAAGGCCGCGGAATATGGATCAGACGTGAACATCCAGTGGCTAGATATGCTGAAAACCCCTCAATTTTACCAGATCTGGTTAATGTTCATGGTGTCATCAGCAGCAGGTATCATGCTCATCGGCTCTATTGGCAACGTCAGTAAATCGATAGGGTTAACCGCTGAAGAAATTGCGTTAGGTATCATTTTATTAGCGATTTTTAATACCGCAGGGCGAGTCATTGGCGGCGTTGTATTCGACAGGATAGGGCGTGTTCATACACTGGGCTTAATATTCATGTTGCAAGCGGTCAATATGGTCTTTTTTACAACCATTGAAACGACCATTCCTCTCATGATCGGTATCTCCGCAGGCGCTATGTCTTATGGTGCGTTATTTGGTGTTTTCCCTCCAGTAACAGCGGTCGATTATGGTTTGAAGACGTACGGGACCAACTTTGGAATACTCTATTCAGCTTGGGGTGTGTCGGGGTTCTTCGGGGGAATACTCGCCTCGGTAGCGGGGACGGCTGAAAACACCTATTTGGCTTACGCTGCGCTATTGGTTTCAATCACCGTAATGAATTACTTAATGAAACCCGTTGATAAGTCTGTGCTATTAGAAGACGAAGTTAATCTGGAATACTAAACGTGAGATCGGTGAGGCTCTTATTAAATTCAGAGTCTCTACCGATAACGTGTTTCCACCTAATGTTGGCTTGGGCAATCTAAGCCAACATTTTTTAATCGAATCATCGATTGCCTACCAATAATCAGCTTCAGTTTTTAGTATAACAATTGAACACGTTAGTTTGCATTATCCCTTGTTTAAGCAGGCGCTTAGGCAGCTAATATTCCTTGCTTTGTGTTAACTCGTTCCTTTCCTTTATGCTACAATCGCGCGAGTTTATATAAGAGAAAGAATAGGACACGCTGTGACTTCGTCTCCGGAAAAAGCAGATAAAAATAACCATGTAGCGAATACCAACGCGACATCGGACTCTGCTGCTGATCAAGCTAATCAAAAAAAGCAAAACAACAAACAACAAGCACCTAAAGCAAGCGCATCTCAAAATAGCCCAGCCTCTCTTCGTAAGGCCTTAAATGAGTGCATGATGCGCGACCGCTTCCGTCTAAGTAAGCGTATTTCTGGTGCAAGCCGTATTAAGAACGAAAAATCTAAGCATGCTGTTTTCGATGAAATCGCATTAGACATTGCCCAATCGATGATGACGGCAACCCAGCGTGCTGCGCAAAAACCTACCATTGAATACCCAGAAATTCTCCCTGTTAGCCAAAAGCGTGATGATATTGCGAAAGCCATTGAAGAAAACCAAGTGGTTATCGTGGCGGGTGAAACGGGTTCGGGTAAAACCACTCAGCTTCCTAAGATCTGTTCTGAGCTTGGCCGTGGTCGCTTTGGCCTAATTGGTCATACTCAGCCGCGTCGTCTTGCTGCGCGTTCGGTTGCGAACCGTATTGCCGAAGAGATGGAAACCCAGTTGGGTGAATTTGTTGGTTATAAGGTTCGATTCAACGACCAGATTTCTGACAACACACAAATCAAACTGATGACCGACGGTATTCTACTGGCGGAGATTCAACACGACCGTTTCTTAAATCAGTACGACACCATCATTATCGATGAAGCGCACGAACGTAGCCTGAACATCGATTTCATCATGGGTTACCTGAAAGAGTTGCTACCAAAGCGTCCTGATCTAAAAGTGATCATCACGTCGGCAACCATCGACCCAGAGCGTTTCTCTAAGCACTTCGACAATGCACCAATCATTGAAGTGTCGGGCCGTACTTACCCTGTAGATACGCGCTACCGTCCATTAGGTGGTGACGACAGCGATTCTGATCGTGACCAAATGGAAGGTATCTTCGAAGCGGTTGATGAGCTGTGTGATGAAGGCTTAGGCGACATCCTGATCTTCATGAATGGTGAGCGTGAAATTCGTGATACTGCGGACGCACTAAGTAAGCGTAATCTGCGTGATACCGAGATTGTACCGTTGTACGCGCGTCTTTCGGCAGGTGAGCAGAACCGTATCTTCCAGTCTCATACTGGTCGACGCATCGTGCTGGCAACCAACGTGGCAGAAACCTCGTTAACGGTTCCGGGCATCAAGTACGTAATCGACCCGGGTACGGCGCGCATTAGCCGCTATAGCTACCGCACCAAAGTACAACGTCTACCGATTGAGCCGATTTCTCAAGCGAGTGCGAACCAGCGTAAAGGTCGTTGTGGTCGTGTTGCTGAAGGTATCTGTATTCGCTTGTACTCTGAAGAAGATTTCGAGTCACGCCCAGAGTTTACCGATCCTGAGATCCTGCGTACCAACCTAGCGTCTGTAATCCTTCAGATGACAGCACTAGGCTTGGGCGATATTCAAGCCTTCCCATTCGTTGAAGCGCCAGATAAGCGCAACATTCAAGATGGTGTAAGACTGCTCGAAGAGCTAGGTGCGATTGCATCGGGCAAGCCAAGTAATAAGAACAAGAACCAAGGCGACGATACTAAGAAGCTAACGGCAATTGGTCGTAAGCTGTCTAAGCTACCGATCGACCCGCGTTTAGCGCGCATGGTTATCGAAGCGCCAAACAACCGCTGTCTACACGAAGTGATGGTTATTGCGTCTGCGCTTTCAATCCAAGACCCGCGAGAACGTCCATCAGACAAACAGCAATCGTCTGACGACAAGCACAAGCGTTTCTTCGATAAAGACTCAGACTTCATCACTTTTGTGAACCTATGGGACTACATCAAGAAGCAGCAAAAAGCGCTGTCGAGTAACCAGTTCCGTAAACAGTGTAAGCAAGATTACCTGAACTACCTGCGTATTCGTGAGTGGCAAGATGTGTACTTCCAAATTCACCAAGCGATGCGTGAATTGGATACCAAGCTCAACGATGAGCCGGGTAGTTACGATGGCATTCACCAGTCGTTGCTATCAGGTTTGCTTTCTCACATTGGTATGAAAGACCAAGAGAAGAATGAATACCAAGGTGCGCGTAATGCACGCTTCCATATCTTCCCTGCGTCTGGCCTATTTAAGAAGCAGCCTAAGTGGATCATGTCTGCTGAGCTGGTGGAAACCTCAAAACTTTGGGGTCGTGTGATTGCTAAAATTCAGCCTGAGTGGATTGAACCGTTAGCGAAGCACCTAATCAAGCGCAGCTACAGTGAACCACACTGGTCGAAGAAACAAGCGGCGGTAATGGCGCACGAAAAAGTGATGCTTTACGGAATCCCAATTGTTCCGAAACGCCTAGTGAACTATGGCGCGATTGACCCAACCATCAGTCGTGAGTTGTTTGTACGCAGCGCATTGGTTGAAGGCGAGTGGGAAACTAAGCACGCGTTCTTCAAACAGAACCGCAAACTTCTACAAGAGGTGGAAGAGCTAGAGCATAAATCCCGTCGCCGTGACATCTTGATCGATGATGATGAACTGTTTGAATTCTACGATCAGCGTGTAGGCGAAGAGGTGGTTTCAGGCCGTCACTTTGATACTTGGTGGAAGAAAACCAGCAAAGAGACTCCAGAGCTACTTAATTTCGAGAAATCGATGCTGTTCCGCGGTGATGCAAGCCACGTTACTGATTTAGATTACCCGAACTTCTGGCACCAAAATGGCCTGAAGTTAAAACTGAGTTACCAGTTTGAGCCGGGTGATGACAACGATGGTGTAACGGTTCACATTCCGCTACCTATCTTGAACCAAATCGACCAGAACGGTTTTGATTGGCAGATCCCAGGCCTACGTCAGGAGTTGGTGGTTAGCCTAATCAAGTCACTACCAAAGACGTTACGACGTAACTTTGTGCCTGCGCCAAACTACGCGGATGCGTTCTTGGCTCGTGTGACACCACTTGAAGCGCCGCTACTGGACTCTCTTGAAAAAGAGCTACGCCGCATGACGGGTGTAGAAGTGGTACGAGATGACTGGAAGTTAGACCAGATTCCAGAGCACTTAAAGGTAACATTCCGTGCGGTGGATCATCGCAAACGTAAGTTGAAAGAACACAAAGACTTACATGAACTGAAAGAGAGCCTGAAAGACAAAGTTCAAGAGACGCTTTCTAAAGTTGCGGATGACGATATCGAGCAGCAAAACCTGCATACGTGGAGCTTTGGTGAGTTACCAAAAGTTTACCAACAGAAGCGCGGTGGCTACGATGTAAAAGCCTTCCCAGCGTTGGTGGATACCAAAGACAGCGTAGAGATCAAACTGTTCGAGACGGAACAAGAGCAGATCTCAGCAATGAAATCGGGTCAGCGTCGTTTGATCTTGTTGAACGTGCCGTCGCCAATCAAATACTTGCACTCGAACTTACCGAATAAATCGAAACTTGGCTTGTACTTCAACCCATACGGCAAGGTTCTCGATCTTATCGATGACTGTATCGCTTGTGGTATTGATAAGCTGATCGAAGAGAAGGGCGGTTTGGTTTGGGAACCAGAGCAGTTTGAAGCATTGAAAGAATACGTACGTGCAGAGTTGGGTGATACCGTGGTTGAGATTGCTCAACAGGTAGAAACTATCCTTACTACGGCATTCAGCATCAGCAAGAAGTTGAAGGGGCGTGTTGATCTTTCTATGGCATTTGCACTTTCTGACATAAAAGCTCAGGTAGAAGGTTTGATTTTTAAGGGTTTTGCCACAGAATGTGGATGGAAACGCTTGCCAGATATCCTACGCTATATGAAGGCAATCGAACGCCGCATGGAGAAGCTGCCAATTGACCCTAACAAAGATCGTTTGCATATGATCAAAGTTGAGTCAGTAATGAATGATTACAAAGAGCTGCTGAATAAAATTCCAAAAGGGATCGCGGTACCAGAAAACGTAAAAGAGGTGCGTTGGATGATAGAAGAGCTTCGTGTAAGCTTCTTCGCACAGCAACTCGGTACGCCTTATCCAGTGTCAGATAAGCGTGTTAAAAACGCAATCGATGCTTGCTAAAGGAATAATGCTAGACGCAATGGCAAGGTTTGGGTATAAATCTTGCTTATTGCATTACTAATTGAATAGTTATTACATACAGGGCGACTTGGTGGCAATTTATTACCACTCAAGGCCTGCCACTAGGACGAAAAAGGTCGAATATGAAAAAAACGTTATTGGCACTAGCACTGCTAGGTGCATCTTCAACAGCAATGGCTGATTCTTGGTTGTACGGCGGTGTAATGGTTGGTCAAAACTCATTAGGTAACGAAGAAGAAACAGCAATGGGTATCCATGTGGGTACAGGTATCCTGCCACTTATCGGTGTTGAAGCGGGTTACTGGGATCTAGGCTCTTTCGACAGCGTTAAGTACGGTAACCGTAATCTTACAAACCTAGATGCGAGCACTGCTTACCTAGCAATCAAACCAAGCATCGACTTCGGTCCTCTTCACGTATACGCGAAAGGTGGTCTTCACTCATACGAGCTGAAAGGCGACAACTTCAAGCAAGACGACGTTGATATCATGTACGGCGTAGGCGCAGAATACTTCATCTTTGGTCCTCTATCTGTAGGCGCTAGCTACCAAAACTTCAAAATGAAAGATGACGACTCTGGCGTATTCACGCTAAACGCAACTATTCACCTACTGTAACTACTCAGTAAGGCGATCGTAAATAACGGTTGTTTAGTCGCTAAAGAGTTCGTAAGAATTCATAAAAAATGCCAGCTTAATTGCTGGCATTTTTGTATCTGTTCATTGTGTTTTTCACACTAGAAAGCGAGTGGCTATTTCTTGCTGTTGAGAATCTGTTGGATTCTTGGATTCAGCGCTTTACCGTGTTTGCTTTCGTACTCTTCACGCTTCAAATCGTTCAAGTTCTTCACTGAGTTAGCGGCAAGTAGGAATTGTGGTAATTCCGTTTCAAGCATGCCTTTCTCGTCTAAACGCTTCGCTTCCAAGTAGTACTTTTTAAACAGGCCATCTAGCTTGTTTTCTGCTGTTCGCTTCAAGTCATATAGCTTGTTTTGAATCAGCCATTTCTCAATCTTGTTCGCAGCGGTGCGAGACAATACTCGAATGCGGCTATCCAACAGCTCTTCTTCCGTCAAAGAGTCTTTCAGAATCCAAAGCTCACCCATTTGCGGTGGCCAGCTGTTGCCAAGTTGAATACGTTCATGACAGTGCATTAGCACGCGGTTGAGGCCGTCAGAATCGACAGAGTTAGCAAACTCAATGAACTTACCGCTTGGTTCACTACCGTATTGGTATTCCCACTGAGTCTCGTACACGCTCAAGAAAGAGCCGAACACATGGATACACCAGTCTGTTAGCTCAAGTTCTGCTGGATCTTGGTCTACGACAGGTACTTGTTGATTTGAGCCAGTGTCTGATTCAACAACAGGTACCGATGGCGACGAAGCTGCCGGTAAAACTTCTGGAACGACTGCAGGTGCAGGATCAGAAGGTTGGCTTTTTGCCTTTTTGAATGAGCTGCTGCCTGAAGCGTTCAGATGGGCTAAGCTTTTGTCGATACCCATTTCCTTGAGCTTGTCCTGCATTTCCTGAATATTGAGAGGTCTTCTGCTGTTGTTGTCTTTCATTTTGCTTCTCGTTAACTAACCAGTACTGCAACTTAGATTCGATGCGAGAGATTGGCATGAGTTCATTGGCTTTGGCTTTATACCAGAGGACAAATTTTTTCCATATTAAGCTATGGTCACCAGCAAGGCCGGAGAATTTAAACGCACGTTCTGCCCATGTTGGAATGATCTCTTCATCCAAGTCATGAGTAGAAACCGTGTTGCTGGTCATTGAGCCTCGACTTTGTGGGCGAGGGGCATGTTGCATGTTTTGCATTGGTGCCGGAGCAGGCTGAAACTTAGGTGCAGGTGCAGGTGCAGGTGCAGGTGCAGGTGCAGGTGCAGGTGCAGGTGCCGTAGAGTAGACCGGAATACTATTGACCGGTTGAGCTTCAACGGGCGCCGCAGCTTGCTCTTGCTCAATGAGCAGTTTGAATACGTGGATCTCTTTTTGATCTCGATAGTCTACTTTTACCTTATCGAGAATACCTTGGTCGACTAGGCACTTAAGGCAGTCGGCTAAACCAAACGTAGAGAGAGCACAAAGCTGACTTGCCGATTGCAGGCACACATTAGTGTAACCGGATTCATCCGCACCATCTGCAAGCATCAATAAAACAAGCTTTTCTGCTGGGCTAGAAGTATTCACTTGCCAAGCTAAATAAGAATATTTGGCGCTCAATATCGTGTTCTCAAAAAAGGTAGGTCGTTGACTCTATTGTAAGTCACCCCTTACTGAATTTATAGCAACTTAGCAGAAAACCACATCAGTGAGACAAATATTAACCATAAGGAGAGGTTTGCCCCATAAAGGCAGCATGACACGCCAATTTTTTCGTAGGATGTTCACATACCCATCACACATTTTTGCTATTGATAATTACCTCATCTATTCACCCAGTTATTCACAGATTATATTAAATTTATAAAACATCTTGATATGATCAATAAATGAGCTATTATGACGATAAGTCAAAAATGACGAAGCGTCACAAAATGGTTAACTACATGAATTTACTATTCGTGTTAACATATTGGATAGGAGTGTTTTAAATACTGGCTAAGCTTAAATAATAGTTAAGCTAAAATACGGACTGAGAAATTATGTTTGGCTTTGGTTGTAAAGGCGATAAACAAGGTATCTTTGGTTGCAAAGGCGTGTTGTCTAAAAAGCAGCAGTCTATTGCAGACCGAGAAGTAGAGTTGATGTTGTTGGCGAAAGATCTGGTTCGAGAACAAGGGTTCGGAAACCTAACAATGGACAAGCTAACGGCAGCGAGCTCTTATTCTAAAGGGACAATCTACAATCACTTTTGCAGCAAAGAAGACGTCGTTTTAGCGTTATGTATTCATTCTCTTAAGACAGAAGCAATGATGTTTGCTCGCTCTGGAGAGTTTGAAGGCAACACACGTGAAAAGATCGTCGCACTGCACGTTGCTTACCGAATCTATGCTCGCATGGAACCGGTATTATCAACCTGTGCGATCATGGCAAAAAGCCCGTGGGTACTAGAGAAAGCGTCTAGTGCACGCGTCGCCGAGATGAATGAACTGGAAGAGTTGGTGATTGAACAATGCGACTCTATGGTTAACCAAGCCGTAGAAGCGGGTGACCTAAAGTTCTCTTCTGGTGTTGGTTCTGATGCCATCGTTTTTGCTAACTGGTCAATTGCATTTGGTTCAAATGCCTTGTCACAGAACGCATCGAACAGTCATTGTATTAAGCGGTTACAAGACCCGTATTCAGTATTACACAACGCGAACATGATTCTAGACGGCCTCAATTGGCAGCCCCTCTCTAGCGATTGGGATTACCGCAAAACTTGGCGTCGTGTAGAACAGGAACTGTTCAGTGAAGAGATCGCTTACTTAGAGTCTGTAGGTCGATAGCTTCCAATAAACCCACATATGTGGGTTTATTAATAACCATTTTTGACGATTCGTCACAAACTTGAGATTGACCGACTGTGGTTGCTGTTTTCTTGAGTGTTTGACTAAGAATTGTGTTTTTTGTCAGCTTCGGCTGGCTTTTTATGACACAAATATGACGAATCGTCACAAATGGAGACTGTGATGAAACATGACAGCCAGAAGCCCACGTTCGATCAGCAAAACCGAGATAACCCTAATGCCGATAGTGCAAACGCAGATCTAAACAGTTGGCACTCAATACCTACCAAGCGATCGTTTATCGTTCTGCTGGTGGTGTTTTCAATCATCATTCTCTCTGCATTAGGGGCCAAGAACCTCTACTTTAGAGGGGACTACAACATCTTCTTCGAAGGCACCAACAAGCAGTTGATGGCGTTCGATGAAATCCAAACCACCTTTGCAAAAACCGACAACCTTGCGATTGTTGTCGCACCTGAAGATGGCAATGTCTTCACCCCAGAAACTCTCACCCTGATTCAAAACCTCACGGTCGATGCGTGGCAGATCCCGTATTCAAGCCGTGTGGATTCCCTTGCCAATTATCAGCACACCGAAGCCATTGAAGATGATCTTTTGGTAGAAGACTTGCTGTATGAAGAGTACGAACACACACCAGAGCGCATCGCCAAAGTAAAACAGATCGCCCTCAATGAACCGTTGCTTAAGAATACCTTAGTGTCGGCCTCTGGCGATGTGACGATTGTTAACGTAACCGTGCAGCTGCCAGAAGTGGATAAAACCGCAGAAGTGCAAGAGGTGATTGCGGCGATCAATGCCATGATCGGTAAGTACCAAGCTCAGTATCCTAATGTCGAGTTCCATAAAGCGGGCATCATTGCCATGAACAATGCGTTTATGACCTCGGCTCAACAAGACAGCTCAACGCTCGTTCCGTTAATGCTGTTGGTGGTACTGGTGTTCCTGACCTTTATGCTGCGCTCGTTCTTTAATGTGGTGGCGACGCTTATTGTGATCATCTCTTCAATTGTTGCCACCATGGGTTTATCCGGTTGGGCAGGGATGTTCTTGAGTACCGCAACCGTGAATGTGCCTACCTTGGTTTTAACTTTGGCGGTAGCCGATTGTGTTCACGTGATTGTGACCATGAGACAAGCGATGCAACGCGGAATGGAGAAAGCACTGGCCATTCAATACAGTATCAAGCTCAACGCGATGCCGATTCTGATTACTTCAGTGACCACTGCGATCGGTTTCTTGATGATGAACATGTCGGACTCTCCAGTGCTGCGTGACTTCGGTAAATTGTCGGCACTGGGTGTACTCATTGCGTGCTTCCTATCTGTGACTATGTTGCCTGCGTTGCTAAAACTGCTGCCAGTCAAACGCCTATCTGCCAATCCTAAAGCGGAAGACCAAATCACTTTTATGGATAAGCTGGGTGATTTTGTCGTCACCAACCGTAAAGCACTGCTGCCGATTTCAACTCTGGTCATTGTTGGCGCTGCCGCGTTAATTCCACTCAACAAAGTGAACGATGAATCGGTGAAGTATTTCGATACCTCAAGCGAATTCAGGCAAGCGGCTGATTTCATGGAAGAGACCGTAAGCGGCATGACCACCATCAGTATTGCGGTTAAGACTAACGAGTCTCAAGCGATTGCCGATCCTGTGTTTTTGCAAGCGATTGGTGACTTTACTGAATGGCTCCGTGTTCAACCAGAAACCGACCATGTGGCAACGCTTTCCGATGTTTACATGCGTTTGAACAAGAACATGCATGGCGACGATGAAAGCTACTACAAGCTGCCGCTTAACCGTGAACTTGCTGCGCAATACCTGCTGCTTTATGAGATGTCTCTGCCGTATGGCTTGGACTTGAATAACCAGATCAACGTCGATAAGTCATCGATCAAAATGGTACTTACCGTCGACAACCTTGGCAGTGTTGAGCTAGTCGAACTCGAAGAGCGCATTTACTCATGGTTTGCTGCCAATGCACCTCAGTATGAAGTGGTCGCGTCTAGCCCATCACTGATGTTTGCTCACATTGGCGAAACTAACATGGCGAGCATGTTATCGACTCTGCCTATCACCTTAGTACTTATCTCTGGCTTGATGATCTTTGCGTTGCGCTCAGTTCGCTTGGGCATGATCAGCCTAGTGCCAAACATTGCACCTGCGATTATTGGCTTTGGTCTATGGGCGCTTATATCTGGTGAAATCAACCTTGGTTTGTCCGTGGTGGTAACGCTCACTCTGGGTATTGTGGTTGATGATGCGGTGCACTTCTTGAGCAAATACCAACGCGCAAGAATTGAAGGGAAATCAGCAGAAGAAGCGGTTCGATACGCCTTCCACACGGTTGGACGAGCATTGTGGATCACCACAGTGGTACTCGTGGCTGGTTTCTCTGTACTGGCGATGTCGAGCTTCAGACTCAACTCCGACATGGGCTTACTCAGCGCGATTGTGATTTTCATTGCGTTGGTGGTCGACTTCATCTTGCTACCAAGCCTACTGATGATCTTCGACAAGCAGACCCACTACTCAGCTAAAACTCAGCACGAATCAAAGCCTGACAACAAGTCGCAGCCTAGCCCAACAGCTGAACTGACGACATCGACCAAATAAGGAAACGTCAGCCTGCTGCGGTGGGCTGACTCAAGGAGATATTTATGAAAAGCGTTAAACAAACATTCGTTACTACATTATTCGCAGTCAGCTCATTGAGCGTCGGTACGTTAACAATAGGCACATTCGCAACTTTCCCAGTATTAGCAGACCCAGCGAAAGGCTTAGAAATTGCCGAGCAACGTAAAGCTGTCGATGTCGGGTGGGGCGACTCTGTCGCGACTATGGAAATGCTACTTCGCAATAAACAGGGTGAAAGCAGCACACGCCTGATGCGATTGAAATCATTAGAAGTGGATAACGATGGCGATAAAGGCTTAACCATTTTTGACGAGCCACGTGATGTAAAAGGCACGGCTTTCCTAAACCATTCGCACATCACCAAATCCGATGACCAGTGGTTGTATCTGCCTGCACTTAAGCGTGTGAAACGCATCTCTTCACGTAACAAATCGGGCCCGTTTATGGGCAGTGAATTTGCGTATGAAGACTTAAGCTCGTTTGAGCTAGAAAAGTACACCTTCAACTATGTTGAAGATGCGAAACTGGAAGGCGTAGACACCTTTGTTTTAGAGCAAGTACCGACCGACAAAAACTCAGGCTACACCATGCAGAAAGTCTGGCTAGACCAACAGCACTATCGCCCAATGAAAGTCGAGTTTTACGACCGTAAAGGCGCACTACTTAAGACGCTATCGTTCCAAGATTACAAACAGTACCTAAACCAATACTGGCGTGCGCACACTATGGCGATGCAAAACCATCAAACAGGTAAAAGCACCGTATTAACCACGACAGATTTAGTGTTCCAGACCGGTCTTAAAGACAAGGATTTCCAAAAGAACACACTAAAACGTGCGAAATAAGGCAGGAATATGAAAAGGATTGTGGCAACAGGAACCCAATTATCCTTAACCTTGGCAGCGACCGTCGGGCTTATGCAGGTGTCGTTGCCTTGTGTGGCGGCAGGCTTTAGCCCTGATATCGCAGGGCAGGTTAACCTTGAACATAGGCAGTTCTTTAGCGACGGTTTACAAGGGCAAGACAAAGGACAAAGCTCACTGGTGTTGCAGCCAGAGTTTTACTGGGAGCAAGAAGAGGGTAATGGCAGCTTTACCTTTACCCCGTTTTATCGTCTAGACAGCGAAGACGATGAACGAACTCATGGTGATATTCGTGAAGCCTTGTATCTCACTTACTGGGACGACTACGAACTGCGGGCGGGTGTTGGAAAGGTATTTTGGGGCGTAACCGAATCGGCGCATTTAGTGGATGTGGTAAACCAGACCGATGCCATTGAATCGGTCGATGGCGAATCCAAGTTAGGTCAGCCTATGGTGCACTTCACCTCGATAAAAGAGTGGGGCACCATCGACGCCATGTTACTGCCGTATTTTCGTGAGCGTACCTTCGCAGGCGAAGACGGTCGATTAAGGCCAACCGTGCCAGTATCGGACGATGCGCTTTACGAATCTTCGCGAGAAGAAAAGCACCTTGATGTGGCATTGCGTTATAGCCAAATGTACGGTGATTGGGATGTCGGTTTAAGTTACTTAGGCGGCACAAACCGCGACCCTTATTACCGTGTGCAAGGCAACCAACTCAAGCCATACTACGCACAAATGCAGCACTTCGGATTGGATGTGCAAGGCATTATTGGCGACTGGTTATGGAAGCTGGAAAGTATTTATCGCGACAGTTACGACAACCACACCGGCGTAGCAACGGGCTTTGAATACACTTGGGTTGGGGCGCTTGAATCGTACTGGGACATCGGCTTCATCGCTGAATACCTGTATGACAGCCGAGGCAACAATGCCCAAACCATCGGCCAAAATGATGTGTTCCTTGGGGCACGTTTCGCTTTGAACGATGAAGACGGCACCGAAGTGCTTGCTGGTATCACTCAAGACTTAGATAACAGTGATGTCTACAGTGCCAAGCTAGAAGCTTCTAGTCGCATCAATAACAACCTCAAGTGGCGATTGAATGCGTGGTTGTTTGAGAACGAAACCCCAGAGGATTTGTTGTTCTTCGCTCGCAAAGATGATTTTGTCGAAGTTGCGTTGGAGTATTACTTCTAAAGGCTCGATGTTTTAGCTTCAATTTTTTAAGTTCAAATTCAGCTTTTCTATGAATAAACCAAAGAGCGATGGCCTTAAACCTCGCTCCTTGGTTTATTATCTCTGTTCTACCTAGTTATCTCAGTTGTACATTCTTGTCTCAGTTCCATCCTTCCTATCCAAATCTTGTGAACACCACCGCCTCAACTTAGGTTCAGTGAATGTAATCAAACTGTCTCACTTGGTGACGTTTTTGTATCGGTTTCTCTCTGATTTCACCGATTTCAATGAAATTCTGTTTTCTAACGTTAAATTTGCCGTGTTTTTAGGCAATAACTTGTTCTTTTAGCGATTCAATTTGGCATTGGTTGCGTGTTTGATTACTATGTGTAGCTATCTAAAAAAACTAATCATCCGATACGGACACTACCAACTGGTAGATGAGGAAATGATGCAACATCTAGAAGAGATCATTGCTAATGCAACGACTGCTATTGATACAGCAGATTCGTTAGTCGCACTTGATGAAGTGCGAGTTCAGTATTTAGGTAAGAAGGGTGAACTCACTCTTCAACTACAAAGCCTAGGTAAACTTCCACCTGAAGAGCGTCGCACTGCTGGTCAAGAGATCAACAAAGCGAAAGGTGCTGTTCAACAAGCGATCGCAGCTCGCAAAGACGCACTTCAACGTGCAGAGCTTGAAGCGAAACTAGCTGAAGAAACTATCGATGTGAGCCTACCAGGTCGTCGCATTGAGAACGGTGGTCTTCACCCAGTTACTCGCACAGTTGAGCGTATCGAACAGTTCTTTGGTGAGCTTGGTTTTAACACTGAGTCTGGCCCTGAGATCGAAGATGCATTCCACAACTTTGATGCACTAAACATCGCAGACGATCACCCAGCTCGTACTGATCACGATACTTTCTTCTTCAACCCTGATCTAATGCTACGTACGCACACTTCTGGTGTTCAAATCCGTACGATGGAAAACGGCAAACCGCCATTCCGCTTCATCGCTCCGGGCCGTGTTTACCGTAACGACTACGACCAAACTCACACGCCAATGTTCCACCAAGTGGAAGGTATGTTAGTTGATGAGAACGTAAACTTCGCACAACTTAAAGGCATTCTTAACGATTTCCTTTGTAACTTCTTTGAAGAAGAAGTTGAAGTGCGTTTCCGTCCTTCATTCTTCCCGTTCACAGAGCCTTCAGCTGAAGTTGACGTGAAACGTAAAGATGGCAAATGGCTAGAAGTTCTAGGTTGTGGCATGGTTCACCCTAACGTACTTCGCTCTGTTGGCATCGACCCTGAGAAATACTCTGGTTTTGCATTCGGTATGGGTGTAGAGCGTCTAACGATGCTTCGTTACGGCGTAAATGACCTTCGTGCGTTCTTCGAGAACGACCTTCGTTTCCTTAAACAATTCAAGTAATCCGGGGCAGTCGAAACTATGAAATTCAGTGAATCTTGGCTACGCGAGTGGGTTAAACCTGCAATTAACAGCGAAGAGCTAGCTCACCAAATCACTATGGCTGGTTTGGAAGTTGACGATGTAGAACCTGTTGCTGGTGAATTCACCGGCGTTAAAGTAGGTAAAGTGGTTGAGTGCGGTCAGCACCCAGACGCAGACAAACTACAAGTAACTAAAATTGATATCGGCGAAGAAGAGCTGTTAGACATCGTATGTGGTGCATCTAACTGTCGTCTTGGCCTAACTGTAGCAGTAGCAACAGTTGGCGCAGTACTGCCTGGTAACTTCAAAATCAAGAAAGCAAAACTACGTGGCGTTCCATCGCACGGCATGCTTTGTTCTTTCTCTGAGCTAGGTATCGACGTAGAGTCTGACGGCATCCTTGAGCTGCCAGAAGGCACAACGCTAGGTATGGACGTACGTGAGCTTCTTGAGCTTAACGACGTAACTATCGACGTAGACCTAACAGCAAACCGCGCAGACTGCTTCAGCATCCGTGGCCTTGCTCGTGAAGTTGGCGTACTAAACCGTGCAGACGTTACAGAGCCTGCAGTAGAAGCTGTTGCAACAAGCATTGAAGACACAGTATCTGTTGAAATCAAAGCAACTGATGCTTGTCCACGTTACCTTGGCCGTGTGGTTAAGAACGTAAACGTGAAAGCGGAAACGCCATTTTGGATGCAAGAAAAACTGCGCCGTTGTGGTATCCGTTCAATCGACCCAGTTGTAGACATCACAAACTACGTGATGCTAGAGCAAGGCCAACCAATGCACGCATTTGATCTAGCTAAGATCGAAGGTGGCATCGTGGTTCGTCTAGCAGAGCAGGGCGAAAAACTAACACTTCTAGATGGCAACGAAGCTGAACTAAACAGCAACACGCTTGTTATCGCTGACCACAACAAAGCACTAGCAATCGCTGGTATCTTTGGTGGTGAAGAGTCTGGTGTAACAACTGAAACGACAGACGTACTTCTAGAAGCAGCATTCTTCGCACCGGGTCACATCCGTGGTCGCGCACGTGCTTACGGCCTACACACAGATTCTTCTCTACGTTTCGAGCGTGGTGTTGATTCAACACTACAAGCAGCAGCAATGGAGCGTGCAACACAGCTTCTAGTTGATATCTGTGGTGGTGAAGTTGCGCCAGTAAACGGCAGTGAATCTGAAGCTGATCTACCAAAAGCAAACGTAGTATCTCTACGTCGCGTTAAGCTAGACAGCCTACTAGGTCACGAAATCCCATCTGAAGACGTGGTAGAAATCCTAACTCGTCTAGGTTGTGAAGTTACTGTTGTTGAAGAGAGCGAGAGCACAGACGCAGGTTGGACGGCAACGTCTCCATCTTGGCGTTTCGATATCGCAATCGAGCAAGACCTAATTGAAGAAGTCGGTCGTATCTACGGTTACGATAACATTCCAAACCAAGCGCCTAAAGCAGCACTTAAAATGAATGACCACAAAGAAGCTGACCAACCGCTTAAGCGCGTTCGTGACCTTCTTGTAGACCGTGGCTACCACGAAGCAATCACATACAGCTTCGTAGAACCAGAACAGCAAAAACTTGTTGTACCTGGTGTTGAGCCGCTAATCCTGCCATTCCCAATCTCTGCGGACATGTCAGCAATGCGTCTTGGCCTAATCCAAGGTCTTCTAAACACAGTGGTTCACAACCAGAAGCGTCAACAGTCTCGCGTTCGTCTATTCGAATCTGGCCTACGTTTCATCCCTGAAGAAACAGCTGAAAACGGTATGCGCCAAGAAATGATGCTTGCGGGCGTTATCTCTGGTACTCGCGGTGAAGAGCACTGGGACGTTGCAACTAACACTGTTGACTTCTTCGACCTAAAAGGCGACCTAGAAGCAGTTCTAGAGCTAACAGCGAACGAAAAAGCTTACAGCTTCAAAGCAGCTAAGCACCCAGCACTTCACCCAGGTCAAACTGCGGCTATCGTAGTAGACGCTGGTTTAGAAACAGAAAGGGAAGTGGGTATCATTGGTACTGTTCACCCAGAACTAGAGCGTAAGTTTGGTCTAAACGGCCGTACTATCGTATTCGAAATCGAATGGGCAGCTATCAACACTCGCGTGCTTCCAGAAGCAGTAGCAGTATCTAAGTTCCCTGCAAACCGTCGTGATATCGCAGTTGTTGTTGACGAAGCAGTCGCTTCTGGCGACATCGTAGAAGCGTGTATCGCAGCTGGTGGCGAATTCCTAACAGACGCTAAACTGTTCGACGTTTACGTAGGTAAGGGCGTAGAAGAAGGCAAGAAGAGCCTAGCTATCGCACTGACTCTACAGTCTGTAGAGCGCACACTAGAAGATGCAGACATCGCTGGTTCAGTAGATGCTATCGTAGCTTCAATCTCAGAGAAATTCGGCGCAGCACTTCGCGACTAATCTCTTCTGATAGATAGAAAAATCAAAGGCCTCGCAATTGCGAGGCCTTTTTGTTTGTTTAAGCTATGACATAATATTATCTAGTCTTGCGAGAATCTGAACCTTTTCCTTATTTAGTGATTTGTCTGTAATATCAATAGCAGGTTGGAAAATATTCATATCCATTTCAAAGTGGTTGAATTCGTTCAAGAGTGTTTTTCTTGACATGAAAAATACACGATGTGCTCTTTTTTCCGCAGTGTCTTTCTTAAATGGAAATGCAGCTAATATTATTTGAGACAAAAGGTCATGTTTTTTAGTATCAATAGAAAATTTATCTACAAGTTTTCTCTCTACACTTAGTCTCAAAAATAAATAGTTCATAGTATGCCTTAGAGACTTTGAAAGTAGGGGGTAGTTATTATCTTTTATTGGTTTAAAAGTTTGACTATCCATTGAGATAATATCAGTAGCGGAAACTAGATAATCACCTGTAACCGGGTCTCTAATTTCTTGTTCAAATAAGGTCATATAAATCTCACTGAGATTGACCTTTTCATTATTATACCCATGCATTAGCTTTGTTATACTATTTTTTTCTTCACGACGCCCAAGTATTTGACAATATCCACGCATGAAAGGGGCAATAGATATCAGAAATTGCTTATTATCTATTATTTCATCTTTTATATCTTTTCTGAGCAAGTTTAAAAACTCATGTATGTAGAGTAAGATCTTTAGTTCATTTCTATTAACCGGAATAAAACCGTTGTTTTCGTCTTGAACATTATTAAAATAATACAAGTTTATACACTGCTGTTGCTGGTGCTCTAAAAGCTTAATTAGATCGGTGTTATGAGTAAGAATTATTGTTTTCTTATCTCGTAGGAACGATATTATTGCATAAGCAAGCTTGTTTTTGTAAATAGAATCGAAGCTTGATATTGGGTCATCTAACACTACAAATTTTTGCTTTGTATTTTTTGCTTTAAGTAGCTCAAATGAAAGTGATAAGAAGTTTTGCTCACCATTGCTTAGTGATAGTTGCTTTCTATCTACTTTTAGAAACTCAGAACCACCTAAAAGAAGTTTTATATTATTGTCGTCATCTCGCTCTAGTGTTATCTTTCGCTCTAGCGTTTCATTTAAAAACTTTTCGATGAATAAAATGTCTTCACTATCGAATTCAGGTTTATTAATCTTAAGTTCCTGATAATCATCATTATCATTTTTTAGATTATATTTTTTACTTTCTTCAATTAGTTCTTTTTTTAGGCACTCCCAATAAACTAGCTTATATTTTTCAAAGTCTGCCACCAAGTCAGTAATAAAAGTCTTATCGGACTTATTTATAGCTGTGAAGATTCTTTCTCTAATATTGAATGGATCACTCTGTGGTAAGCCCTTTATTATTTTTTCGGCAATTTTCTTTTCTTTATCTGAAAGAGACTTATGAGTTTTTTCTACTTGATCGCTCTTTTCACTCAATAATTTCTTTGAGTCTATTTTGTGGTCACATACGATACAATCGTCAAGGTAGTTATACTTTTTAAGGATGTTTACCGCCTGACTCTGTTCTTCAAGTTTAGCGATTTTTTTATCTTTATCAGTTAGATTGAAATTATAAGCGATAATTGTTCTTATAGTTGATTCTTTATCTGAAAAATCTTTTACAAAGTACTCGAATTTATTTTTATCTAATTCAATATCTTCTAATAAATCTTCTTCACTGTAAATTTTCTCTATGAACTCTTCTCGGTCGATTGTCTTTCCTTTTGAACGGCTATTAGCGATATCGGATATTACTTTTAAGTGGCGTTGTTGATCAAATCAGCTTGAAGGTCAACGACACCATATGTGACTCACCGT